>JAOZQC010000152.1 GCA_029932425.1 Planctomycetota bacterium
CAGATGCTTCCCCATGGGGGTCTTCGGGAAGATCTTGAAGCCCATCACGAGGAGGATGGGGATGCCCACCAGCGCGGAACCCACCACCGTCCAGCCGAGCGCGGAGCTGTGACCGAAGCCCAGGATGGCGGCGATGAGGAAGACGCCCGCGGAGATGACGGTGAGCAGGCCCATGGAGGGCAGGAAGACCTCCATCAGCAGGAGGCCGAAGGCGAGCACGAGAAGGATGATCGGCAGGGCCACGTCCACGTCAGATCTCCTTCACCATGATCCGGTTCCCCTTCACCTCCAGGACCTCGACGGCCGCCCCGCGGGGGATGTAGTCGCCCCGGGAGGAGGCGTTGTAGGGCTCTCCGTCCACCTCGATGCGGCCGGCGGGGCGGAGGTCGCTGAGGGCCCGGCCGGTGCGCCCCACCAGGCCCGCGTGGCGCCGGCTCTCCACGCTGCCGCTGCCCGTCAAGCCGGTGGCCTCTCCCGTGCCCGCCGGGGCCAGGATGAGACGGCGTCCGATGGGCGTGGACGGGAGGATCCGCGCCACGGCCCAGATGCCGATGAGAGAGGCGAGGGCGGTGGCGCCGAACTCGAGCAGCCACCGGGCCAGCTCGTCGAACTCCCAGGGGCGCCCGGCGCTCGGGAGGCCGTGCTTCACGGAGGCGAGGTAGAGACTCACCACGACGAGGGCGATGCCGGCGATGCCGGGCACGCCGAAGCCCGGGATCACGAGCAGCTCCAGGGCGATGAGGGACACGCCGAGCAGGAAGAGCACCACCTCCACGCCGGTGGCGATCCCCGCGACGTAGGAGGCGGAGAAGAAGAGCACGAACGCCACGATGGCGATCGCCCCCGGCACGCCGAAGCCGGGGACCTTGAGCTCCATGTAGAGGGCGACGATGCCCGCGAAGAAGAGCAGGGCCTTGATCCCCAGGAGGAACCGCGAGGTGCGCTCCGCCCAGGTCTCCGTCAGGCGCACCACCCGGCTCCCCTCGATGCCGTAGAGTGCGTAGGCGGCCGCGCGGTCGGCCACGGGAGGGGGGCTGAAGCCGTACTCGAAGGCCTTGTCCGCGGTGAGGGTGAGCAGTTCGTCCTTGCGGACGGCGATCTCCTTCTTCGCCACGCCCCCGTGTTCGGCGGCCCGGGCGTCGATCTCCTCGGGGAGAAGGTACCGGGTGGTCCCGTCCCGGAACCGGACGCGCCAGACCTCCATCTCCTGGGTGACCATGGCCTCCGCCAGTCGGAGCGGGTAGCCGCTCTTCCGGGCGTACTTGCGGAAGGCGGCCCGCAGGGGCGACTGGATCTTCTCCCCGAGCACGGAGTACCCCCCCGGCCCGATGGCGATGGGCTGGCAGTCGCCGAGGATTCCCCCCTCGCCCATGACGATGCGGTCGCCGGAGATCGCGATGAGGGCGGCCCCCGAGTAGGCCCGCTTCAGGATGAGCATCAGCGTGGGGATGCGCAGCGCGAAGATGTAGTCGCCGATGTCCAGCGAGGCCCCCACGGTGCCGCCCGGCGAGTCCATCTCGAAGATCAGGAGGTCCGCCCCCCGGCGGCGGGCCAGTTCCACGCGCCGCTTCACGGACTCGAAGAGGGTGTCGTCGATGGCCCGGTCGATGGGGATGAGGAACGGCTTCTCGAACGGTCCCCGGAACGGGGCCACGGGGGGGCCGCCGGCACCGGGCCGGATGGAGCGCACCTCGGTGTCGCGGGGGGAGACGCCGAGCGCCGCGAGGGACGCCGGCCGGTCGGGCACCAGGCGCCGGGCGAAGCCCGCGCGGACGGCCTCCCGGGCGGTGAGGACGCCGGCCCCGGGGGCGCCGGGCAGCAGGCGCTCGAAGACGCCGTGCGAGAGGCCGAGCCGCCGGCAGGCCCGGGCGGCCGCGGACCGGACCGGGCCCTCCGCGGGAACCGGACCCCAGGCGGCGTCGGGAAGGATGTGCCGCACCGGGCAGGCCAGCACCACGGCCACCAGGGCCCCGGCGGCGCGCCCCCGGACCAGCACGGCGAGGGTCCCTCGCTCCGCCTGGGCCTGCAGGGTCTCCGCCAGGGCGAGGGCGGGCTCCGGGGCCTCCTCGGGGACGAGGGCGTCCAGGTCGAGGAGGACCGTCTTCGACCCCCGGTCGAAAGCGGTGCGCACCTCCGCGGCGACGAGCGGGCCGGTGATCTCGTCGATCGGTCCCCGGACCTCCACGATGACGGCGGAGGGCGCGGGACCGGGAGCCGCCGCAGCGGTGGCCGCGGCGAGGAGCACCGCCAGCAGGAGGACCGTCGTTCGTTTCATGGCGCGTTGTTCCAGGATACCCACGCGCGGGGAGGTTTCTTCCAAGGAAACCCCGTGCCCTCCCGCCGCGCGGGGCGGGAGCCCCGGGCGGGGCCCCGAAACTTGACCCCCGCCGTTCCCCCCCGCTAGAGTTCACCGGCCAGCAGGCGCCCGGCACACGGTGGGGCTGTAGCTCAGCTGGGAGAGCGCTTGAATGGCATTCAAGAGGTCAGGGGTTCGAGCCCCCTCAGCTCCACCAGCTTGAAGACGCGGTCGGTTCCCCCCCCGGCGACTCGTGCGGGTGCGCCCGGCCTTTCCGAAGGGCTTCGACGGCGTGCCTGCGTCGCCTCCCTCCTCCGAGAGGATCACGCCGCTCTGCCCATGCCCCTGCTCCCCGCCGGGCGATCCCTGGGCCTGACCTCGAGTCCGGGGTTCCAGAACGACTCCGGCATGCTGGTATCATGTCCCCCTGCACGCGGGGCGGGCTGCCTCGCGGACGTACCGGGCGATCGCCGCGTCGCCGTGCGCCCGGGGAGGGAAATGGGGCCTGACGAAGGCGGGCGGACGGCGGGCGCCGAACTCCGGAAATGAAGGGGCGCGGGTGCTCCGCGGCGCGCAGGCCGCCCGGGGCGGGTGGTCACCGCGAAGCCCCCGCCGGCGGGCTCCGTACGATCCGAGGAGGGAGGGATGGCCTGGGCGACCCTGTGGCGGAGGCTCGATTCATCGAGGAGGAGGGAAGCGGCGCTCGCCTTCTGGGAGAGTCCGGAGACGGCGCCCGAGGATCGCGACCTTGCCGAGGGGGAGCTGGCCCGGAGGCTCCACTTCCGGCCGCAGTCGGTGAGGAAGCTCCCGCGGGAGAGGAAGGCCCGGTACCTGGCGGAATGGGGGAATCCCCCCGGCATCCTCGTACAGCTCATGCTGCAGCAGTGGTTGCTCAACCGGCGCCCCATGCTCATCCGTTTCCTGGATACCCTCCGGATACCTCACCGGGAGGGCCTGTTCGAGGAAGACGCCTTTCCCATCCGATCCCGCGACGATCTCGCCCGCGCCGCGGACGTGCTCTACGCGGAGTTCCCGGAGGACGAGGTGGACCTCTACCTGTCCTATCTTCTCGAGGCGGAGCCGGAGCACTGGCCGGAGCTCGGTCCGGTGTTGGAGGAGCGCCGGGGGGAAAGGGCGCCCCCGGAGCACCCCGAAGAGGAGGGGCTGCAGGGGGACGAGGGGGAGAGTCCGCAGGGAGCCCCGGAGCCGGTATCGCCGGGTTTCACGACCCTCGACCGGGTCCTGGTGCGGGTGGTCATCGACGGCATCTCCGGAGTGGAGGGGTCGCTGAGCCTCGACCAGATCGAGGACCTCATCGACGAGGTGGTCCACCTCAACTCGAGCCGGCAGGTGAGTTACTTCCACCGCGGGTTTTTCGACCGGCTGCGAGGCGGTGAGGTCTGCCTGGATCTTCCGGAGCTCAATACGGAGCGCGCGGCCTGGCTCCTCTGCGGCGCCGTCATGGCGGCCGCCCGGCAGGGGGATCAGCAGGGCATCCTGGATCTCCTGCAAGGGCATCCCCTGGCCCGGCAGACGCTGCGGCGCGGCGGTCTCCTGATCGTTCCCGCGGCCATCCCCCTGGTCTTCGAGGCCCTGGTGGGGACCGGGCGGTTCACCGAGTTGGCGGAGTGGCTGGGGCCCGAGGAGGTGAGCGGGGGAGGGATCTCCCTCTGGCGGGGGATCCTCTGGGAGGCGGGGGGCCTTCTCCGGCGCGGGCGCGCGGAGGAGGCCAGGCCCCTCCTGGATCTGGTGGAGGCGGCCGTAGGGCGGTCGGGAGAGCTTTCGGAGGCGGGCCCGGAACAGGAGAGCCTGGTGGCGGACCTGCGGCGGAGGAAGGCGCACTGTCTGCGGCTGAGGGGAGACCTGGAAGGAGCGCGCTCCCTTCTCTCCTCCCTGCTGGAAAGCGCGGCTCCCGACCGGAGAGCGATGATCCTCGCCGACCTGGGTCTCGTCGAGGCCGGGTATCGCAGTCTGTCCGATGTCCGGTTGCCCGTGGACCCCGCGCGCTACGCGGAGGTGGTCGAGTGCCTGAGTCGGGGAGAGGAGTTCTTCACCCTCTCCGCCGCCGAGAGGCCCTCGCCGGGGGCCCATGGCCAGTACTGCCTGGGGGTTCTCTGGATGGCCCGGGGGGAGCCGGAGAAGGCCCGTCCGTTCCTCGAGGAAGCCGTGGCCGAGATGCAGCGCCGGCCGGAGACCTACGGCGAGGTGGTCCTCCCGCGCGCGCGCCTCTACCTCGGGGCCTGTCTTGCGTACAGCTGGGATCCGGTGCGTGCGGACCAGGCGGCCGCCTGCCTCGAAGAGGGAGTGGAGAAGCTCGGACAGGAGAGCCTGCCGCTGCTCCCGGACGCCCTGGCCGCCCTGGAAGAGGTCTCGGTCCCCGTGGCCGCCCGCCTGGCGAGGAAGATCCACGAGCTGCTGGGAAATCGGTTCCTCGACGCCGTGGTGGGGACGGGCGTCCTGCCGCACGTGGCGGAGCTGCGGGAAGCTCTCGCGAGGCGTGCCCGGCGGAAGGGGCGGAGCGCCGGGGAGCGGCGGGCGGACCTCGAGGTCTTGCTCCGGGCGGCGAAGGAAGCCGAGGACGCCGAGATGGGAGAAGCGGCTCTCGACGGGCTGGAGGAACTCGCCCTGGAAGGCACGGGGGCGGAAGACCTCCTACGGATCCTGGGTTCCGAGGAGTACCGGGGATTCGTCCTCTCCCACGAAGAAGCGGAGTTCCTGCGGGTCCGGCTCCTGGAGTCCGCGGGCCGGGTGGGGGAGGCGGCCGCGATCCTCGAGGGTCTGGGCCATGAGATCCTCACCCGCAAGGACCGCCCGAACTGGCTGGCGGAGGCGGAGGACCTGGCGGACCACATCCGGTCCCATGGTCTGGAGCCGGGCGAGGCCTTCCTGGCGCGGATCGAGGGGTGCCGGAGGGAGGCACGGGAGAGTCCTCCGCGCACCGTGCGGGGGCGGGTTCTCTTCCTGGGCGGCAACGAGACCCAGGAACGCTACGACGAGGAGGTCCGGGCGAGGATCCACGCGGACTGGCCGGAGGTGGAACTCTCCTTCCACCATCCCGGGTGGAGCAGCAACTGGGGCCGGCAGATCGACCGCTGGGCGAACGACATCCGGACCGCGGACGCCGTGGTCCTCATGCGGTTCGTGCGCACGCAGTTCGGCCGGAAGGTCCGCCAGATCTGCCATGAGCACAAGATCCCGTGGGTGGCCTGCACCGGTCACGGCCGGGACTCGATCCTCCGGGCGGTGAAGGCGGCGGTGGCCTGTCTCTGAGGAGGCGCGGGGCGGCGGGCTTCACGGGGCGGACGTCACCGCTCCCCCCTGCCGGTGGTCGCGAGGGGTTCGGAGGTTCACGGATCCGCGGTCGGGCTGCCCTTGGCCCTCCACGTCCGTGGCACCCGGAATGCTCGAGGGCCGAGGGACGACGGGTTTCCTCGGCCTGCGCAAACCGGGCGGACCATGCGCCAGGCGCGGTGGGAACCCGGCGGGAGGAGAAGCGGCTCGGGACGAGAGGTCTTCTCGGGTGCGGGGTCACGGCTCCGAAGCCGATCGCCGCTCCGGGAGGTCGCCCGCAGGGAGGGCGCATTCCTGTGGGCCCCGGAGTGTCCGCCCCTCCCGCGGTTCCTCCCGAACTCCTGGGGCGCTCCGCGGTTCTCCCGGTAGGATCTGGAGTTCGCTTCGTCTCCCGCCGGTGGACGCATTCCGAGGGAACCCGATGGCCAGGGAACGCTACGACTACAGGACGATCGAGGAGCGCTGGCAGCGCGACTGGGAGGAGCGCGGGCTCTTCCGGGCCCCGGACCGGCCGGGCGGCCGGAAGGCCTACATCCTGGAGATGTTCGCCTACCCGTCGGGCGACATCCACATGGGCCACTTCCGCAACTACTCGGTGGGGGACGCGGTGGCCCGGTTCAAGATGATGCAGGGCTTCGACCTGCTCCACCCGTTCGGATGGGACGCCTTCGGCCTCCCGGCCGAGAACGCGGCCATCGACCGGGGCGTCCACCCCGGCGAGTGGACCGAGCAGAACATCGCCACGGGGCGCTCCACGCTGAAGGCCCTGGGCATCTCCTACGACTGGGGCCGGGAGGTGGTCACCTGCCGTCCCGAGTACTACCGCTGGACGCAGTGGCTCTTCCTGCTCCTCCACGAGCGGGGCCTGGCCTACCGCAAGAGCTCCTTCGTGAACTGGTGCGTCTCCTGCAAGACGGTGCTCGCCAACGAGCAGGTGGTGGCGGGCGAGTGCGAGCGCTGCCACAGCCCCGTGGTGAAGCGCGAGCTCGAGCAGTGGTTCTTCCGCATCACGGACTACGCCCAGCGGCTGCTGGACGGGCTCGACGACCTCCCGGACTGGCCGGAGAGCATCAAGACCATGCAGCGGAACTGGATCGGCCGGTCCGAGGGGTGCCGGGCCGTCTTCCCCGTCCCCGGCTTCGACGAGCCCCTGGAGGTCTTCACCACCCGGCCCGACACCCTCTACGGGGTGACGTTCATGGCCGTGGCCCCGGAGAGCCCCTGGGCCCGGCGCCTGGCCGCGGGCACGCCCCGGGAGGGCGAGGTGGAGGAGTACGTCCGGCGCGCCCTCGCCCGCTCGGAGATCGACCGCACCGCGGAGGACCGGGAGAAGGACGGCGTGGACACCGGCCGCGTCTGCCTGAACCCCCTCTCCGGCGAGGAGGTCCGGATCTTCGTGGCGGACTACGTGCTGGGGAGCTACGGGACGGGAGTGGTGATGGCGGTGCCCGCGCACGACCAGCGGGACTTCGAGTTCGCCCGGAAGTACGACCTTCCCGTGAAGGTGGTGATCCGGCCCCCGGACGCGGATCTCGACCCCGCCGCCATGGAGGAGGCCTACGTCGATCCGGGCGTGATGGTGAACTCCGGGCCGTTCGACGGGATCTCCTCCACGGAGGGCATCGACCGGGTGGCCGCCCACCTCCGGGAGCGGGGCCTCGGCGGACCCGCGGTGGAGTACCGCCTCCGCGACTGGCTCGTCTCCCGCCAGCGCTACTGGGGGGCCCCGATCCCCGTGATCCACTGCGGGGACTGCGGGGTGGTCCCCGTGCCCGCGGAGGACCTCCCGGTGGTCCTGCCCCGGAACGTCCGGGACTTC
>JAOZQC010000153.1 GCA_029932425.1 Planctomycetota bacterium
CCCAGGCCGGTGTTGTCCCAGAGGCCGTCCCCGTCCTGGTCGTCGAACCCGAGGCTCGTCAGAGTCACCGCGTGAGCGACGGTGATATCCTTCCCCTTGCTGTCCTTCATGGTCCACTCGAAGAAGATCTCCACGTCCTCCTCGTGGAGGATCTCCCGCCAGAGGAAGTCCCAGGCAGGGTACTTCTTGGGCGTGACTCCGCTGCTGTTCCGCCAACCGGTGGTCTGACCGCTGAACATCCCCTTGTAGATGGTCTTCCCCGGAACCCGGCTTTCGATCCAGTCGACCTTCTCGTCCCAGGCCTCCTTCCACGTGAAACCGGGATCCGTGGGACCCGTGTCCCAGATCGAGTTGTGCAGGGTGTTGCGGGCGCTCGCCATGTTCGCCGCCCCGCCCGTGAGCTTGGTGTCGTAGATCTTGGGGTAGCGCTTCTCCAGGTAACGAAAGGAGTTGATGACCGAGGTCGCGTAGCAGGCGCCGTTTCCCCCGATCGTGGTGCTCGGGATGCTGTCCGTGAAATACGGATCGTAGTCCAGCTCCACGGAGACGGTGCCGGCCACGGCCGGGGCACAAAGGAGAAAGAGCGCTGCGGCCAACGAGAAGCCACGTCGATAGGGAGTCATGGTTCCTTCCCCCACCTGGACGACACTCTCATCCGATCCGGACGTGATCCGATCGAGGCGCACGCGCGGCGCCGCGCCGGACCGCCTGACAACCCAAGCTCGGCGGAACGGCGGCCCTTGTTTCTTCCTGCCAATGGCCACCTCCCTCTCGGCGGAAAGCCCGGGTGTGGCCTTATTCACCCACTTCTGCAAGAGATCGAGTACTCAGGCGCCTTTCCGGCGGCTTCCACGCCGCCGGATCGACGCGATCACCCCCAGCCCTCCCAGCAGGGTCAATCCTAGCAGCCCGGCGGAGGGAGTGGGCACTACCACGGAGTATGCATGCAGGGCCTCACCATGTGTCTCGACTCCTCCCGCAGCAGTGGTGGACGCACCGGGCCACACGAGGAACTGTCCGGAGGCGTTCTGAACCGATCGGAGGTAGGCCAGGCCATCTTCGATCTGCGACGCGTAGGCCGAGGGATCGAGTGCGAACAAGCCAAGCAGGGCGAATGCCGTGGTCTGGGTGTCCGCATTGTCCGAGGTGAGGGCCGCGGTCGTGTTGTAGACCCAGCCACCGTTGGGTGCGATGTAGGCATTCAGGGTGTCCGCCAGGTCGCTCGTCGAGCCCGCGGAAGCCCATCGACCGGCCGTCGGATCGAGATCGATTCCGGTAACGGCGGACGCCCAGATCGCTCCGGCCAGGCCGATGAGATCGTAGTCCGTGTCGGAGCTTCCGGTGGCCTCCAAGCCGTCGAGGATGGCTCCCATCAGGGCGTTGCGGATCGCGGTCTCTCCCCCGATGTGCGCTCCGATGGCGCTGGCGGAAAGGTCCCAGGGTGAGAGCTCCACGATGCCCTGCGACGTTCTCCCGGAAACGACGGATGATCCCCATGCCGCCGCGTCCATGTCGTTGGACTCTCCATACGTACCGGCGGTCAGCTTGTCCCAGAACTCGGTCTGCAGGAAGGAAGCGTAGGAACCGCCCAGAAGCTCGAGGAACATGGGATCGTGCGTGGCGAAACGCATGTCTCCATCCGAGTATTTTTTCGGCTTCGTGAGGAGATAGTCTCCCGTCTTCTTCGCCGCGTCGAGATAGGTCGTGTTCCCGGTGGCCTGGTAGGCACGGAACAAGCCCATGCCCGGGGGCGCCTGAACGTTGGAATAGACGCCTCCTCCCACCGTCCAGGGAAATGATCCGTCGGCGTTCTGATGGCCCACCAGCCAGTCCGCGGCGTCACCGATCGTGCCTGCACTGGCGACCGGGCCCGCGGCAAGTACCGCGAGAGCAAGCAACGCGGATGCCAGCACCGTCCGCACTCCACATGATGTCATGCCATGGCCTCCCCAACACATTTGTGACTTGTTTTCGATCCTGTATGCGAACGACTCTCCATCGGTCTCGTGGGGTGTTCTGCTCCTGAATGCACAGATGGGAAACCGGTGAAACTGGTTCTCGCCCTTCCGCATGTTCGCGTCTTCCGTGCTGTTGCGCGACCCTGACATCCTCCAATACCTCTATGCGGGATTGGGGGAGGAGCTTTGCCGAAAACCCCGGAGCGCCGGGGCCTGTCGAGGTACTGGTCCTGTTCGGGTATTCGGGTTTCGCGTGTCGCACCGTCGCAGGCCGGAAGCCGCCTGTGACGACGTGTTCCGGGGCCCTGTACTCCTGACCTTCCGGAATGGAGCAGCGGCCCCACGCTCCGAGAGAAGCCCGTTTCCAGGGGAAGCTCGGGGAACCATCGCCCGCATGCCGCCCGAGAGACTCGGGCTGAGCTGGGACCCGGGGGTGGCAAGACCAAGGTCTCCCGGCGTCCCATCGGTGGGGCCCCTCACCGGTTCTCCGTGCCCCGGCGAGGGGGGGCGCCCACCACCCATGGTTCCCGGGGGAACGTCGGAAAGACCGGTCCGGAAGTGCGTTCCTACCCCGCGAGCTCGGCCACCCTCGCCAGGAACTTCTCCCGGTCGATGGGCTTCTCGAAGAAGCCTTCGGGGGGCGGGACTCTCCGGCGGGTGGAGATGAACCGCTCGAAGGAACCCTCCCCGCCCGGCCCCGCCCAGGGGTTGGTCACGCCGGTGACGATGACGATGGGAACCGCGGCCAGGTCCGGGTCCTCCTTCATCTCCCGGTAGAACCGGACGCCCGTCTTCTCCGGCATGGTGATGTCCAGGGACACGAGGTCGGGTCGCCTCGCGCGCACCCGCTCCAGGGCCTCCGCCCCGTCGCGGGCCGTCTCCACCTCGTAGCCGGCGTCCTCGAGGAGGGTGCCCAGGTAGGTGAGCACGTCCGGCTCGTCGTCCACCACGAGGATCCGCTTCCTGTCGGCCATGGCTCCCCCCCTAGTGGAACTCCCAGTCGATGAACCCGGGTTTCACGTCCGTCATGCAGTTCACGATCAGCTCCACGAGACCTCCGTAGAGGATGCGGTGTTTCTCCCAGAGGCCGTGGTAGGCGATGAGATCCCTGAGCTGCCCCTTGCAGTTCGAGCAGGGGGCGCAGACGTACTTCGGCGTCTCCGGATCGAGCTCGCCGGCGAACGCCAGGAGGATCTGCTCGAGCTTCTTCCGGCCGGAGACCTGGTTCCGCCAGTCGGCGAAGTTGTGCCCGGACATGATCGCGAAGCCGCTGCCCCCGCCGCAGCAGTAGTTGTCGACGCCGTGGGGGGTCATCTCGCGGAATCGCGGGGCGATCTTCTCGAGGACCCGCCTCTGGGGCATGACGATCCCCATGTTCCGGACGATGTTGCAGGGGTCGTGCAGCGTCACCGGGAAGTCGTTCCTCGAGGGATCCACCCGGATCTTCCCGTTCAGGACGATGTCTTCGAGCGTGGTGAGGGCGCTCTCCCGGGGGATCGCCAGGTCGCCGGTGAGCACCCGGTCGGCGATCACCGTGAGGGCCTTGTGGGCGTGGCCGCACTCCCCGAGGACGATCTTCTTCACCCCGAGCTTCTTCGCCGCGGATGCGTGGTGGATGGCGGTCCGGGCGAACTGGACGTCGTCGTAGAAGAGCCCGTAGTTGATGCTGTCGTAGGCCGCGATGTCGCTGGAGAGGGTCCAGGAGAGACCCGCCGCCTCGAAGATGACGGCGAAGGCCCCCGGGTTCTCCGGCCAGGCCAGGATCTCCCCCGCGTTGTGGATGAGGAGGATGTCCGCCCCCGCCTTGTCCCAGGGAGTCTCCACGGGGAGGCCCGTGAGGTCCGACATCTCCTCGTCGATGAACTCGATGTTGTCCTTCACCACGAGGGCGCTCATTCCCGTGGAGGATCCCACCCGGAGCTGCTGCACGGAACCGAGCTCGTGGAGCTCCTTCGGGGCGATGCCCATCTCCTGGCTGAAGAGCTTGCGGATCTCGTGGGCGATGAGACCGTTGTCCACGCCGATGGGGCAGGTCTGGGCACAGCGCCGGCAGAGGTTGCAGCGGTAGGAAAGCTCCGCGAGCCTCGCCACCAGGCGCCAGTTCAGGCGGATCCTGCCGCTGCGGAAGTCGGAGAGGAGCGAGCCCCCCTTCCGCACGTACCGCTTGTAGAGCCTCCGCAGGACCTCGGAGCGGTAGGCCGGGCGGTAGATCGGGTTGCGCCCGCTCATCTCGTAGATGTGGCAGGACTCGGAACAGGTGTGGCACCCCGCGCAGTGCTCCATGGAGAGCAGCAGCGGCTGGAGGAAGGTCCAGTTGTTCTCCTTCGTGAAGAGCTTCTCGAGGCCGGAGAGGAACCTCTCGACGAGCGCCCTCTCCTCGGCCTCGTCCTTCGGCTTCGGGATGTTCAGCACGCAGGTGCCGTCGAGGTCGGCGGCGTACCTCTCCCGGGCGCCCTCGTCGAGCCCGGCGAGCTCGGGCGTCGCCTCCGGCCGATCGTAAGGCGGCGGCAGGGGCTTCAGCTCCTCCTTCCGCACGGGGGAGACGTCCCCGTTCACGGCCTTCGAGAGATCCTCGACCTTGATCCGCCGGTAGCTCACGACGCACCCCCCTTCTCCCCGGCGTCGTCGCCCGGCGCCGAGGTGGCCACGTCGACCCACGTCTTCCGGCCGTCGCCGCGGATGTGGGGGGCGGACCAGGTGGGCTTCAGCTCGAGGACCTCCTGCATCCGCTTCTCGAGCCGGCTCCCCGGGGCCAGCGGAGTGTCGTTCCAGCGGATGTCGTGGTAGAGGAAGTACTTCGTGAAGAAGTGTGACATGTGGGTGAGGGGGACGTAGGCGGCCAGCAGCGAGAGGAGGACCACCTGCAGCCCCTGGAGAGGGGCCAGGCCGGGCGCGGGGGCCCCGAAGAACCCCGCGAAGAAGCCCCGCATCCGCGAGAAGTCGGGGTCGAAGAGGACTTGGGCGGCGAGCGCCACCGCGAAGGCCGCGGTGAAGAAGAGGAGGTTCGCGAAGTCGGTGGGCTTCGTGAACTCCCGGTACTCGGGGTTTCCCAGCCTCCGGAGGAAGAGCGCCGCCGCCCCCAGGAGCCCCAGGCCGAAGCCGGCGTAGCCCAGCCCCGCCGTCAGCCTCGCGAGGAGGCGGCCGAAGCCCGCGCCTCCCGCGGCCTCGATCACCCCGTTCACGGTGAGGAGCAGCGTGGTGGCGACGACGAGGTAGAGCCCGAAGTGGAACGGGAAGGACCGATACCAGTGCGACCGGTTCCGGTGCCGGACCCCGGCCAGGAGGAGGATCTCCGGCACCATGACCCGGAGCTCCCCGAGCACCGAGGTCTCGCGGGGCTTCGTCCACCAGTTGAGCTCCTCGAAGTAGGAGCCCCCGTAGCGCGCCCGGCCCTTCTCGTGGGCCACGGGGTACAGCTCCCACCGGACGTGCACGGGGAGCCGCGCGATGCGGACGAAGCGGTAGATCACGGCCAGGAGGAAGACGCCCAGGCAGGCCAGGGACACCACGTGGAGCGCAGTCATCGCCCTCTTTTCCCCGGGGACCCGGCCCGTCCGCAATCCGCTCGGGGAGCGAGGCGGCGGGCCAGACGGTCGGCGGTGCGATGGTGCGGCGCGGGGTGATCCGAAGGAGCCGTTCGTCCACCCCCGACGGGAACCAGGATACCCCCTTGGCATTGCAGAAACAAGTTCATCCGGGGCGTCTTGCCCTCGGATCCGCTTTCAGGAATTGCGGTTATGCAATCCCAGGCTGCGGAGTCTCGGCCGCGTCTCGCGAAAGACGAGATCGCCGGAGGAGGAGGAACGAGGAGGAGACCGCCCGGGGGTTCCGCGGCGGTCTCCTGTTTGATTCCTGCTTTCTTCCGTTCCGCTTCAGCGCATGCGGCGGCGGCGTCGGATGGCCCCGACGAGTCCCAGGCCGCCCAGGAACGCGAGACCCAGCGACGCGGCACCGGGCAGAGGAACGGCGGTGTCGAGCCTCGTGAAGAAGCCGGCGGGGAGTCCTCCCACCCCATCGCCCTGGACGTGCAGCTCGTAGGACCCGGGGCCGAGGAGGACCTCGCCGCTCTGGTACGAGGTGCTCGACCAGGCGGCGTCCGCGTAGGCATTGTCGCCGAAGGGGCTGCCTGCCATGTAGGACGTGGTGAGGATCAGGCTGGTGAAGTTCCAGACCTTGAACTGGTCACCCACGACACAGCAATCGGTGATCCGGAAATAGGCGGGCGATGAAAGGCTGAACACGTACGGGGAGTCCGAGGAGTCGGCCCACGCGCTCGAGATCGCGTCGGAGGTCCAGCCGGCATCGAGGACCGGGGCCGGGGCCGGCAGGGTGGGGTCGTAGTTCCCCGCCTGGGCCGGAGTCATGAATGCCAGCAGCATCGCCAGCATCGTCGTACAGATCACCGCCACTTTCATGAATGCGCTCCTTTCGCCGGGCGACGATTCGGGACCCGGACACAGGGGAAGACAATTGAGAAAGAATCGTCCTTACAGTGTCTATTACGATTTCGACCTTTCGCTTTGCCTCTTTTTCCCTCGCTCCCTTTCGCCAGGGCGGGCCCCACTCCGTCAGGGGTCGTCAACCACCTTGAGTTCCCGCCCGGGAGCCACGATAATCCCCCCGTGGCCACGCGTGCGGAGGGATGGCAGAGTGGTCGATTGCGGCGGTCTTGAAAACCGCTGACCCGAAAGGGTCCGGGGGTTCGAATCCCTCTCCCTCCGCCAGGTCCCGGCGGCTGCGGACCTCCCCGGTCCTCCGGCACATCCGGGTCCTCCGTTTCCGCGCCGGAGAGGGATTCGAACGGGCGCGGCGGCGTGCTTTCCGGCCGAAGGCTCGGCCACCTTTCCGCCGGGTACGTCCGAATCCCCCGAATTCGGCAAAGTGATCGATTGTTCGGCCAATAGAAGAACGAGGCATCAGAGGCAAGAGCCCCCGTGGGCGGCGGGCAGGAAGGAGCGCAGGATGCGAAGAGTTTGGTGTTCCGGAATCGCGGCGGTGTTCGTCCTGGTTCTGGCCGTCTCGGCCTCCGCGGCGACCATCGGTTTCGAGGGGGGCCCGGAAGGTCCCGGGGCTTTCGAGTCGTGGACCATGGGAACCATCAACCCCCTGAGCCCTCCGCCGGGCGCGGTGGTCCTCCCCAACCCCGTTCCGGAGTACCACTGGTGGCTGGGCTGCTCCCCCACGGCGGCGGGCATGCTCTTCGCCTACTGGGACACCTACCTCGGGGCATCCAACCTCTACACGTTCCACGACGGGAACTCCGCCTACTGGGACAGCGTCCACATGAACAAGGACGCCCAGGACGACTACGGCCGGAACGGCACGGATCCGTCCCGGGGCACGCACTCGATCGTGGCCTCGTGGGGGCACCGCCAGGCGGGGAGCGCCCAGGGGCTCACCTACGGAACCTGGGACCGCAACGGCAACGGGGTGGTCGACGAA
>JAOZQC010000154.1 GCA_029932425.1 Planctomycetota bacterium
CCACGCGACCCGGGGAGGTGGTCCGTGTGGGATGAGCGTCTCCTGGCCCTTCTGAACACCCTCCCGGTGGGGGTCTTCGTGGTGGATGCCGCGGGCGTCCTCCGGGAGGCGAACCGCCCGGGGCTCGCGCTCCTCAAGGTCGATCCGGAGGTGGTGGGGCGCCGGCCCCTCGCCGACCTGTTGCCCGACGAGGCGCTGGGCCGGGCCCTGGCCGCCCCTCCCAACGGGGCGGTGCGCGTGAACCTCGCCCGGGGAGAGAGGGCCCTGCACGCCGAGGTGCGCCCGCTCCCGGGCGGCACGGGGGAGGAGAAGCTCGTGGTCGTCCGGGACGTGACGGACCTCTCGCCCCTCATGGTCCTGCGCAAGAACTTCTTCTTCGACCTTCTCCACAAGCTCCGGACGCCGCTCACCACGATCGTGAGCGTCCTCTCCATGATGTCGAGCGGCCGGCTCGATCCCTCCACGGTGGACCTGGGGGAGATCACCTCCATGGGCGCCCGCGAGGCGGAGCGGCTCACCGTGCTCCTCTCCCACCTGAAGGACCTCTTCCTGGTGGAGACGAACGCCCTGGAGGACGAGCTGGACATCGAGCCCGTTCCCGTGGTGCCCTGCGTGATCGAGGTGGCGGGAACGTTCCGCGACCGCTTCGCGGCCCGGAACCAGGCGCTCGTGGAGAAGTACGCGGAAGGCACCGGCAAGGCCTACGCGGACCGCGAGGTCCTGAAGCGGGTGCTGGACTCCGTGTTCCGGAACGCCCACCTCTACACCCCTTCCCGGGGCACCGTGATCGTCCGGACCCAGCGCCTGCCGGGCCACGTGCGGATCCTCGTCCAGGACGACGGCCCCGGCATCCCGCGGGAGGACCTGGCCGGCCTGTTCCGGCGGTTTCGCCGGGGCCAGGCCGAGTACGTCCGCTCGGTGGAGGGGGAGGGGCTCGGCCTCTACCTCGCGCGCCGGCTGCTCCTCGCCATGAACGGAACGATCCTCGTGGACTCCCGGCCGGGGGCCGGCACCGCGGTGGAGATCGCCCTGGAAGCCGCCGGAGAGGACGCGTGACGGATCGGCCCCAGATCTTCCTGTGCGTGGACCCCGATCTGCTCGACGGGGAATCCCGCGCGCTCTTCGCGAGACACGGGATCGTCCGGGAGGCCGGGGCCGGGCGGCACCCGGATCCGGAGGCGGTGGGGCTCGGGGACATCGTGGTCGTCGGCGAGGAGGCGGCGGCCTCGGATCCCGGGAGCCCGGCCCGGCTCCGGGAGGAGACCGGCGCCTCCCTCCTCCTGCTGCGCCGCGACCCCGAGGGAATCCCGGAGGGGCTGGGCGTCTACGACGAGGTCGGTCTGGCCGGGGACCTCGAGGACCTGGACGCGCGCCTGCGGCTGCTCCTCAACTTCCGGAGCTGCTGGCGGAGGGCCGGGGACCTCGGGCTCGAGCCCGAGGACCTCCGGCGGGAGCTCTCCCTCTTCGACCTGGACCCCGGGCTGGTGGAGCCGCGGGGGCTCTCCACCCCGTGCCGGGTGTCGATCCAGCACCTGGTCGACGTGGAGGCCGTGACCCGGCAGCAGATGTCGATCTGCCGGCTCATGGGCACGGCCTACGCCACGTTCCTCTATGCTCCGCGCCCCGAGGGGCTTCCCGGCCCGGACGGCGGCGTCCTGAGCCCCACCGGCGTGCTCTCCCCCTACTGCGCCTACCTGAGCAGCCACGGCCAGGGGTGCCTGGATTCCGAGTTCGCCTGCTCGAAACGGACGTTCTTCGACCTGAAGCCCGTGGAAGGCACCTGCGCGGGAGGCATCCGCCTGTTCTCGGTCCCCATCTGCCTCTCCTTCGGGGGGATCACCTACCCCCTCTGCGCCACCACGGTGGCGGTGGGCGAGGTGCCGAAGAGGGAGGTGGTGGAGAAGATCGCCCGGGCCTTCGAGGTGCATCCGGAGATCCTGGGCCAGATGGGGGAGGAGTCGCGCTTCTGGATCCTGAACCCGGACAAGGCGGACGAGATCCAGGCCACCATCGCCAACCTGGCGGAGACCGTGTCCCGGGAGGTGAGCCACAAGTTCGGCACCGCTTTCCAGCTCTTCCGGGGCCTGCTCACCGACCGGGAGATCCGCCGCTCGGAGAAGCTCCTCGCGGAGAGCCACCGGGCCCTCGAGGCCTCCAACCGGAAGCTCAAGCTGAAGAACGAGGAGATCTACGAGGTGACCCACGCGATCACCCACGATCTGCGCAAGCCGCTCTCGGGCCTCAAGTCCGCGATCACCATGCTCCGGAAGGGCTACCTGGGAGAGCTGGACGAGAAGCAGTTCGTGGCCGTGGACACCGCCCACGAGGCCACCAACTACATGCAGGCCCTGGTGGACGATCTCCTGGAGGCCGCCCGGCTGGAGACGGGCCGGAAGCTCATGGAGGTGGAGGAGGTGGAGCTCGCCCCCCTCCTCGAGCGGATCCGCAAGCGCCTCCTCTACCAGCTCGAGGAGAAGGGCATCGACCTCGTCTTCCGGAACCTCCCGGAGACGCTCGTCTGCGACGGGGCGGCGATCGAGAAGGTGCTCATGAACCTCATCGGCAACTCCGTCAGCTACATCGGGGACGGGGAGAAGCGGATCACGGTGAGCGGGGAGACCCGCGGAGGGATGGTCCGGATCACCGTGGAGGACACGGGCATGGGGATCCCCGAGGACGCGATCCCGCTCATGTTCGAGAAGTTCCAGCGAGGCCGGAACGTGGCCGGCATCCGGGGCACGGGGCTCGGCCTGGCCATCGTGAAGGGCATCGTCGAGGCCCACGGAGGGAAGGTGGAAGTGGAGAGCGAGCTCGGCCGGGGGACCCGGATGACGATCGCCATCCCCCTGCGCGAGCCGGTGGGAGAAGTCCTGGAGCCGTCGCGGGGCGGCGAGGGAGGAGACCCGTGAACCCCGCCCCGGCCCCCGGTCCGGAGATCCCCGGACCCTTTGCGCTAACCCCGAACGGGGGAAGAGGTCGATAGGAAGAGATGAACCTGTCCGCCCGCGAGGCCTCGATGACGGATGCTCCCGACCGAGTCCTGGTCGTCGACGACGATCCGTCGATCCGGAAGCTGCTCGCCTCCGCGCTCGAAGGGGAGCGCGTCCAGGCGGCGGCCGTGGAATCGGCGGAAGCGGCGCTCTCCCGCCTCCGGGCCGGGGAGGAGTGGGACCTCGTCATCACCGACCTCCGCATGGGGGAGATGACGGGCGAGATGCTCATCGAGAAGCTCGCCGAGGAGCATCCCCGGGTCGACGTGATGGTGATCACCGGCCACCCCTCCTTCGAATCCGCCCGCACCGCGCTCCGGCTCCACGTGCGGGAGTACCTGGAGAAGCCCATCCGCGACGTGGAGGAGTTCCGCAGGTCCGTGATGCGGGTCCTGGAGGACCGCCGGCGGCGGATGGAGACCGCCCGCCAGCTCAAGCGTCTCACGGAGCAGAACCGGGAGCTGGAGACCCAGAAGAGCCTCCTCGCGAGGAAGATCGGGATCACCCAGAGGAACCTCCGGGAGCAGATGCGCACGCTCCACCGCTCGCGCGAGGTCTTCTACACCGATCTGTCCCGGGTCATGGCGATCCTCGAGAACCTGGTGGACGGGATCGTCTTCACCGACCCCCTGGGCAAGGTCATCCTCCTGAACCCCGCCGCGGGGGACATGCTGGGCGTTCCCGTGTTCACGGCCATGGGAAAGCCCCTCTCCCGGGTGGGCGGGGATCCCGTCCTGGCGAGCCTCCTCGCCGCGCACCGCGCCATGGATCTCTCCGAGGACGGCGTGCAGGTGGACCTCTCCCGGAAGCGCGAAGACGGGACGGAAGGACACTACTCCATCCACACGAAGCCCATCCGCGACTTCCAGGGAAAGGTGTCGGGGGACCTGACCCTGATCCGCGACGTGTCGATCCGGAAGAAGACCCAGCACCTGAAGAACCAGTTCCTCTCCATCGTGGCCCACGAGCTCCGGACGCCGCTCACCACGATCAAGGCCTTCGCCACCATCCTCTCCCGGGGCATCTACGGAAGCCTCGAGGAGGACCAGGCCATGATGGTCCGGAACATCCTCTCGCAGTCGGATCGGCTGGGCCACGAGATCGACAAGATCATCAACCTCGGCCGGATGGAATCGGAGGACTTCAGCCCGGACCTCGCTCCCGTCGCCGTCTCCCGGATCATGGGACGCCTCGCCAAGCCCTTCCAGATCGAGGCCGGGGAGAAGGGGATCGAGCTCGTGGTCCGGGACGAGTCCGAGGGGGCCGTCATCCACGCCGACGCCCGCGACATCCAGAGGGCCCTGCGGGCGCTCGTGGAGAACGCGATCAAGTTCACGCCGGAGGGGGGCTCGGTGGAGGTCCGCGCCGTGAACCGGGAGGAATCGGTGGTCTTCGAGGTGAAGGACGACGGCATCGGCATCGCGCCTCAGGACCACCTCGTGATCTTCGAGAAGTTCATCCAGCTCGAGAACCCTCTCACCCGGAAGTACGGAGGCTCCGGCCTCGGACTGAGCTTCGCCCTCGAGATCGTGAGGGCCCACGGATCGCGGATCGAGGTGGAGAGCGAGCTCGGGAAGGGAGCCACGTTCCGCTTCCGCATCCCTCGTATACCGGAAGAGGCCCTGGCCGGGGTCTCGACCGGCGGTAAGGCCCCGGTCATGGAGATGGAGACCGACAGCACGGAGACCAGTCAATCATGAGCACGCAGAAGATCCTGATCGTCGACGACGAGAAACTGATCCTGATCTCGACCAGGATCGTTCTCGAATCCGTCGGGTACACCGTGATCACCGCGGCAAGCGGCGAGGAGGCCCTCGCCCGGGCCGTGGAGGAGAGGCCCGGCCTGATCCTGCTCGACATCATGATGCCTGGCATCGACGGCTGGGAGACGCTCTCCCGGCTGAAGGACAACCCGGAGTCCCGGGAGATCCCGGTGATCATCTTCACGGCCCGGGAGCACTCCAGGGGCCGCCAGCTCGCCCGCGAGATGGGGGCCGCGGACTACTTCCAGAAACCCTTCGAGCCCGACGAGCTGATCGCCATCGTCGAGGAGCACCTCGTCACCCAGGATGTCCCGGCCCGCTGAGACCATCCCGGACAGCGTGGACCCGGACGCGCTCCTGGTCCGCCCCGCCAGGGACCGCACCCAGAAGCTGGGGCGGCGCCTGGTGAGCCACTTCTACCTGGTGGCCAAGACCGCGGCCATGTTCGACTTCTCGAACGTGAACGCCCGGGAAGCCCTGTCCACCTTCCTCGCCACGCTCGACGAGCTGCTCTCCGTGGAACCCGAGGTGACGCTGCAGGTGGCATCGGACTGCGTCTTCGTGAACGAGAGCCGCCTGAAGATCGACTTCGAGGGATTCGCGTCCTTCAAGTACGCCATCGAGGCCTTCAACGACCGGGACATCGGGGCCGTGACCTTCGCCCGCGGCGTTTCCGAGGAGGATCTCACCGTCTTCCTCCGCCTCTGGATCGAGAACGACCGGTCCGTCGCCGAGCCGCGCCACCGGATCCGGCGCGGGCTGGAGGCGGCCGGGATCGACCGCATCGAGCTGGAGGAGTCCCGGGCCCTCCCGGAGACGGTCACCCGGAAGACGGAAGGGGAGCGCGAGACCTCCCTGAACACCTATTTCAAGGCCATCTTCGTGGCGAAGCAGTTCATGGAGGACTTCCACGGCCGGCGGACCCGCTACCTCCAGAAGGCCCGGCGCCTCGTCCACTCCATCGTGGACATCATCGCCCAGGACGAGTCGACCCTGCTCGCCCTCACCCAGATCAAGAACTTCGACGAATTCCTGTTCACGCACAGCGCCAACGTCTGCGTGCTCTCCGTCTCCCTGGGCCAGAACCTCGGCCTGGACAAGGTGCTCCTCGGCGCCCTCGGTCTCGCCGCCCTCACCCACGACGTGGGCATGATGGAGATCCCGAAGGGGCTCTTCGAGCGCCGGGACAGCCTCTTGCCGGAAGAGCGGCTCGCCTACGAGCGGCACCCGGCCGCGGGCGTCCAGGCCATCCTCAAGTCCCAGGGCGTGTCCGACGTCTCCATCCGGTGCGCCCTGGTGGCCTTCGAGCACCATCTCAACGAGGACTACTCCGGCTTTCCCTCCCGCGTCTATCAGCGCCCCCGGAGCCTTCTCTCCCGGATCGTGGCGATCTGCGACTTCTACGACACCATCACCACCCCCGGCTCCGAGGACGACCGCGTCTTCTCGCCCGAGGAGGCCCTCCGCCTCATGGCCCACGAGGGCAGCGACGTGTTCAATCCCCTGCTCGTGAAGGTGTTCATCAACACCATCGGCACCTACCCCCTCGGCACCCTCGTGCGCCTGGACACGGGGGAGATCGGGATCATCCACCGCCGGGCCGTGGAGGGTTCGGCCGCCGCGAGACCCCTGGTGAAGCTCATCGCCGACGAGCTGGGCATGCCCATCCCCCACGAGGTGGTGGACCTCAACGAGTGGGACGCGGAGCGCGACCGCTACCGCCGCTCGATCGCGGAGACCATCTCCCCCTCGGACTACTTCGACGAGGCCCAGGAGTTCATCGACCTCCTGTGAGGGGCCGCCCGCCCCCCCTTTCCCTTCGGTGGGCGCCTCTTTCCCGCGAGGGGTGCGTTCGTGCCGGAGTCGTTCGTGCGCAAGGAGTACGAAGGTCCCCGCTTCCCGATCACCGGTAGGGGATGCGGATGTCGTCCAGCCAGGGCTCGGCGCCGGCCAGGCTCACCCCGCGGAACCGCTCGGCCCCGAACTCCACCCGGAACCGGAGATAGCGGTAGCCCGAGATCGCGTGCACGTCCCGGGTCCAGGGGGAGAGCGCGGCGGGATCCTCGGGGGGACGGCCGCCGGGGCGCGTCTCCCGGGCCCCCTGGAAGAACACCTCCGTCCTCGCCCCCGCCGGAGGGGTGGAGGGGCGGAGCACGGAGCGGAGGAACTCGGGATCCGAGAGCCCGGTGTCGTAGAAGCGGGAGGTGGCCACGGGGGAGACCGAGAAGCCCCGGAGCAGGAGGTCCGCCCGGAGGGGCCTCCGGCCCTCTCCGGTCCGGACCCACGCCCGGCCCGCCGTCGCCTCCCGCACCCGGAGGAGGTTCGTGTGGTCCCCGGGGCCGATGACGATCCGGAGATCGAGGTTCGTCTCTCCGTCGTAGGAGTACCGATCGTCGAACGGGAAGTAGAGCCGGCCTCCCGTCTCGGGGCGGATCCGGTAGAAGGCCTGGGCGAGGACCCGCACGGGCGGACCCAGCTCCCGGTCCGGCCGGTCGGGCTCCGCGCCGAGGGTGGGGGTGATCCGGATCTCCACCCCGCGGTGGACGGCGGGGACCGCGCGGCTTCCCGCCAGGACCAGGAGGAGGCCCGTGAGCTCGCGCGCCGGTCCCAGCTCCTCCCGGGTGAGCA
>JAOZQC010000155.1:0-6018 GCA_029932425.1 Planctomycetota bacterium
GGCGGCACCCGCGGCCACCAGGCGTGGACCTCGTACCAGCCGTCCGCCGGGAGCGGAATCCTCCACCGCGCCCGGGCCGGCGCCCCGGGGAGGGCGAAGCGCGTGGTCCCGCCGAAGGAATCCACGCCGGTGGTGGTCATGCCGAAGTCCCCCTCGAGGACCCGGAAGGCGGGTCCCGCCTCGTCCGCCACCACGTCCCGGAAGAACGGCCGGGGGACGCCGGCCCCCGGTCCCGCGAGAGGATGGGGAGGGCTCGCCCGGTCCGTGACGCCCGCCACCCGCACCTCGTACCTCCGGCCCGGCACCAGGGTCTCCGTGAGGAGCGTGACGATCCGGCCGGAGGGATCCAGCTCCGCCCGGGAGATGCCCACGGGGGGGGAGATGGACCAGGCCGCGACCCGCTCCGCCCCCGCCCGGAGGACGGGCTCGCTGAACTCCACCCGCACCGTCCTCTCGTCGGGAGAGGCGACGCGCGTGATGCGCGGCGGGATCCGGTCCTCCCCGGTGAGGAGCGGCCGGAAGGGGGTGACCGTCTCGTTCTCCGCGAGGTCCCGGGCGTGGATCCGGAACACGTAGGTCCGGCCCGAGGCGAGACCGGTGATCACCACCCGGTGGGCGAGGGCGGCGACGGGCGACCGCGCGGTGAACAGGGTCTCCCCCTCCCGCGGGCCGTACTCCACCCGGGCCACGGCCGGCTCGTCCGTGACGAACGCCACCGTCACCCGGCTTCCGGACACCTCCACCCCCCGGAGGGAGACGCCGGGGGGCGTCACGTCCGTGGTGCGGCGACCGGCGCCGGGCTCCGCGCCCCCGCGCGGTCTTCCCCCCTCCGTGAGACCCGCCCCTCCCGCGATGCGGAAGTCGTCGTTGGGGAAGCGGAACTCCGGAGCGCCCCGCCGGGAGAGCCGCCACTCCGCGTGGAGGTAGACCTGGTGCCCCCGGAGGACCCACGCGCCGGCCGTGGTCTCCCGGCCCGCGTATCGCCGGGGGTTGTAGGAGATCGCGGAATCGAAGTCGGGGGGAACGAGCTTCTGCTCCCCGGCCTGGAAGTAGACCACGGAGTCCCGGAAGAGCCGCCGCGCGAACTGCAGGAAGCCGGCGTCCCCCGTGGCCAGGTGGACGTAGGCGAAGGCGTCCGCGGTGAGGAAGTCGTAGAGGACCTCCGCGCCTCTTCCGTGTCCGCCCACCCACCGCGTGGGAAGCTGGAGGGGCATGTACCGTCCCAGGGCGGCGTAGCCCGAGACCTCGAGGTAGATCTCCTTCAGCCGGAGGAGGATCCGGGCCAGGAGGGCCAGCACCTCGGGGTCCCCGGTCGCCTGGTGGAGCTTCCGGAGCGGGGAGAGGAGGAGCACCACGTTCTCGAGGTCCCAGGCGGCCCGGAGATCGAAGAACCCGTTGTTGCCGTAGAGCTCCTCGGAGTAGGCGACCTGGTTCCGGTAGATGTCCTCCGCCATCCGGCGGAACCGCTCTTCCCCCGTGAAGGCGTGGAAGTCCAGGAGGTTCCCGATGGCGAGGGCCGCCTGCCGGAGCTGGTAGTCGTGCCGGATGGGGATCCGCCGCTCCGTGACCCCGACGCCCCTCGCGTAGTAGCGGTAGAAAGCCTCCGCGTTCTCCCGGGCGGTCTCCAGGGACCGCCGGTCCCCGGTGAGGGCGTGGTGGAGGATCAGGCCCCCGAGCCAGGTGCGGCCGGGGCCGGGCGTCTTCTCGGACCGCCAGCCCTCGCTGCGGTCGTAGTCGCCGTGCCAGCCCTCGTCGAACCGCTGGAAGCCGTTGAAGTAGAACCAGTTCCGATGGCGCCTCTCACGGTTGTGATACTGGTCGATGTCGTACCGGTGCCGCACCATGGACTCCGCGATGTCCAGGAACTCGCGCTTCCCCCCGTGCCGCAGGAACTGGAGGAGCATGCCGTACGGCCAGTCGTGGTGCAGCGAGCACCAGCCGGAGGGGCCCGGCAGGTCGCCGTAGTTGAACCACCCGTACAGGTCCAGGTCGTACCGCGCGACCCGGAAGGCGTTGCCGCGGCGCTCCCGCTGCACGGGGATGGAGATCGGCGGGATCTGCGGCTCCGCCCCCGCCGCCCGCGGCTGCGGCTCGGCCCGGGTCACGTCCACCAGGGCCTCCTGCATCCGGTTCAGGCGTTCCAGGGCGTAAGCGGTGGCGGGGTTCCCCACGGGGAAGCGCTCCGGCGCGAGGAGGCCCAGGGCGCCCGTCTCCGCGTAGTAGGCGGCCGGGGCCCGGGCGAAGAGCGGGTGGTCCAGGGCCCGGGCGAAGGCCGCCGCCCCCCCCTCCGGCTCCTCCCCGAAAAGGAGCCCGATCTCGTGGGTCTTCCATCGCCCTCCCTCGAACTGGTAGGTGCCCTCCCTCCGCCCCACCCCGTTCGCGGGCCAGAACCCCTCGGGGGGCCACAGCTCGAGGGAGACCGTGTCGCCCCGCACGGAGATCGCCTGGGGATGGTTCTGCCAGAAGTCCCGGACGCCGGCGGTGATCGACGTTCCACCGCCCCGCACGGTGACCGCCCCCCGGGTGCGATCCCCGCGGAACACCTCCCGGCTTCCGATCCGGACGTCGAAGGTGAAGTTCTTCGACTCGTCGTCGATCCCCCCCGCCTCCGGCCTCACCCGGTGCCGCTGGTGGAGCCGCAGGGCGTCCTCCGGCCCCAGCTCGAGATCCCGGGGCACGGGGGCGAGATCCACGGTCTTCGGTCCCCCCACGGCGGCCCGGAGATCCAGGGACAGCCGGTCGAAGAAGAGCCACTTGGGCGTGCTGTCGCCGACGGACCAGTCCGCTTCCAGCCCGTAGAAGCCGTTGTTCTCCAGGGTGAAGAAGAGGCGGACGAAGGAGGAGTCCGCGTGGACCCGCAGCCGGAAGGTGTACCCCACGGCCCCCCCCAGGAGGAGGCGGCCGTCCGCGTCCGCCAGACCGCCCCGCACGAGGATCACGGCCGTGAGGGGGCCGTCCTCCTCCACCCGCACCTCGCGGGGCGCCGCCCGGGAGGCCCGGTACTCGACGCCGTCGGCGTCCACCAGCACCGCGTCCAGGGGATCCCGCCCCGCGATCCGCCGGAGCTCCCGGCTCCCGCCCGGCCCCTCCGTCCGGACCGAGAGGCCCCGGAGGAGGCCGAACTCCTCCTTCCCCACCTCGAACACCAGGCGGCCCGTGTCCACCCGGAGGTGATCCCCCCGGTCGATCACCAGGCGGCGCGCCGGTTCCGGGGAGGCGCCCGGATCGCAGCGCAGCCGGAACTCCGCTCGTTCCCCGGTCCCCACCCGGCAGGGGAAGTCCAGGAGGACCCACTTCGCGGGCCTCGACGTCTCGGCGGGGGTGCCTCCCCACCGCGAGGTGATCCGGGCCTGGAGCGGCACGCGCTTCGTCCATCTCCCCCGGGCGTTCCGGGCCAGGAGGACGAGCCGCGAGCCGTCCGTGACTCCCGCCGCCTCCGGGAGGGGGAGCCCGCTGCGCACGCGCGCGTCGGGTCGCGCCGCCGCCCCCGGCTCCTCCACCACGAGGGGGACGTCGAGGGGCGCGGCCCGGGCCCCGGATCCCGCGAGCAGGACCACCAGGGCCGCCTTCCATGCCGGACCAAGCCTCAACTCGCACCTCCCGGGCCCGTCCCCGCGGGGGCCACCCTCCGCTCCCGGCGCGGGCGGGCCCCGCGGAGCACCTCCCGGAACACCGCCCGGACCTCCTCCGCCACCCGTCCCCACGACCGGCGCAGGGCCCGCCGCCGGATCGAGGCCGGATCCCGGCGCCGCCGGAGGGTGGCAAGGATCGCGTCGCAAAAGCTCTGCCAGTCCCCGGGGGGCACCACGACTCCGAGCTCCGGCCCGTTCACCACCTCCCGCGCCGCCCCCACGTCCGTGGCCACCACCGGCACCCCGCAGGCCAGGGCCTCGAGGAGGACGTTGGCCCACCCTTCGAAGCTCGAGGCGAGCGCCAGGAGGTCCGCGGCCCGGTAGGCGGCCACGAGGGCGTCCCGGTCCAGGAGCCCCGCGAAGCGCACCCGCCCCGCCGCCCCTTCCCGCTCCGCCCGCCGCCGGAGCCGGGCGCGCCACGGTCCGTCCCCCACCACGAGGAGGGTCGCCCCCGGCCGCTCCCTGTCGATTCTCCTGAACATCCGGATCAGGTGATGATGACCCTTCCGTTCGATGAGGGCCCCCACGGAGAGGACGACCTCCCCCTCCCGGGGAAGCCCGAGGCGCCGCCGGGCCTCCGCCCGATCCCCCGGCCGGAAGCGCTCCGCGTCCACCCCGTTCCCGATCACCCGGACCCGGTCGCAGGCCGCCCCCGCCCGGCGCGCCAGGTCCCCGAGGGACCGGGAGACGGCGATGACCGCGTCCGCACTCCGGATGGCCCGCGCCATGATCCTCCCCCGCGCGCCCTTTCCGAAGAAGCGCCTCTCGGTTCCCCGGAGGGTCATCACCACGGGCACGCCCAGCTCCCGGCCCAGCCGCACCGCGGCCGCCCCCTCGGGGAACCCGAAGTGGGCGTCAAGGAGATCGATCCCCTCCCTCTCCTCGATCCTCCGGAGCCGGGGTCGCAGCGCCGCGGCCAGGAACAGGTGGTCCAGCCCCTTCCCCACCCCGGGCACGTACCGGTAGGGGACCCGGATCACCGGGAGCTCCGACTCCCGGCCTCCCTCCCCCCCGACGCCGAAGGGCACGGCGTGGAGCACGGTGACCCCCACCACCCCTCCCCGCGCCACGGCCGCCATGCGCTCCCGGATGAAGCAGCCCGAGGCGGGGTTTCGGGCGGTGGGATACGACTTGGTGATCGTCACCACTCTCATCCCGCCCCCACCGGCTCCCGGGTCTCCCGGACGGCGGCCCGGTTCCTCAGGAAGGTCCGCGCCCACGTCTCGAACGCCACCAGGAGCCAGAGCGTGTCCGAGTGGTCGCCCCGCCGGGTCCGGTGGCGGCGCCAGAGCGTGCGGACGCGGGGAAGGTCGAAGAAGGTCCTCACCGCGGAATCCGGGGCGAAGAGCGCCTCCTCCACGTAGCCCCGGAGCTCCCGGGCGAGCCAGCGCCTGAGGGGGAGGGCGAATCCCCGCTTCCTCCCCGAGAGGATCTCCACGGGCAGCTCCCCGGCCAGGGCGTCCTTGAGGACCGCCTTGCCCCGCCTGCCCTCGAGCTTCACCTCGGGGGGGATGCGGGCCGCCAGCTCCACCAGCTCGTGATCCAGGAACGGCACCCGGACCTCCAGCCCCACCGCCATGGACGCCCGGTCCACCTTCGTCAGGATGTCGTCGGGCAGCCAGGTGGTGAAGTCCAGGTACTGCGCGCGCCCGTAGGAGTCGGCGGCGGGGGCCCGCCGGTAGCGCTCCGCGAACCAGTCCGCGGTGTCGTACCCGCCGAGGGCGCGGCGGAGATCAGCCCCCAGGAGCAGCCGGCGGGCCGGGCCCGCGCCGGCGCCCACCGACCGGTACCACGCCCCGGCCCCGGTGTCCGCCAGGTTCTCGAGAAGGGTCCCCGCCCGGAGGGGGCGGGGCAGGAAGCTCCACCGGGGCCAGCCCGCCGCGAGGGGCCGGACCAGGAGAGAGAGGAGGAACCCGGGGGTGGCGCGCCGCAGCCGGTGCTCCAGGCCGTCGAAGTAGTACCGGCGGTAGCCGAGGAAGTTCTCGTCCCCCCCGTCCCCGGAGAGGGCCACCTTCACCCTTCCCCGCGTCAGGCGGGAGACGTAGTAGGTGGGGACCGCGGAGGAGTCCCCGAACGGCTCGTCGAAGTGCCAGGCCAGGAAATCCATGACCTCCGCCGCGTCGGGCTCGGCCCGGAACTCCCGGTGGTCCGTGCCCAGGTAGTCCGCCACGAACCGGGCGAGGTCGGTCTCGTCGTGGGAACGCTCCGGGAACCCCACGGTGGCGGTCTTCACGGGCCCCGGGGCTTCCGCCGCCATGAGCGCCACCACGCTCGCGGAGTCGAGGCCCCCGGAGAGGAACGCCCCCAGGGGAACGTCCGCCTCGAGGCGCAGCCGGACCGCCTCCCCGAGCTTCTCGCGCACCCGCCGCCGCCAGGCGGCGGCGGG
>JAOZQC010000155.1:6028-7366 GCA_029932425.1 Planctomycetota bacterium
CCGCGCTCCGGCTCGAAGGAGAGGTCCCAGTAGCGGCAAAGCCGCACCCGGCCCTCGCGGTACTCGAGGACGTGGGCGGGGGGGAGCTTCCTCACGCCCTCCAGGATGCTGCCCGGCCCCGGCACGTAGCGGAGGTTCAGGTAGTCGAGGAGCGCCCGGGGATCCACCCTCCGCTCCGCGAACCCGGAGGCCAGCACCGCCTTCAGCTCCGAGCCGAACGCGATGCCCCGGGGGGTGAGGACGTAGTAGAGGGGCTTGATCCCCAGGCGGTCGCGCCCGAGGAAGAGACGGCGCTCCCGGTGGTCGTAGACCGCGAAGGCGAACATCCCCCGCAGGCGCTCCACGAAGGCGGGGCCGCGGGCCAGGAAACCCCGGAGCAGGACCTCGGTGTCCGAGCGGGTGCGGAAGCGGTGGCCCTCGGCCGCGAGCTCGCGCCGGAGCTCCCGGTGGTTGTAGATCTCCCCGTTGAAGACCAGCGCCGTCCGGCCGTCCTCGGAGAGGAAGGGCTGCCGCCCGCCCTCGGGATCGAGGACGGCCAGCCTCCGGTGCCCCAGGGCCGCGGGACCCCGCTGGAAGAACCCCTCGTCGTCCGGGCCCCGGTGCACGAGCGTCGCCGTCATCCCGCGGACGCGCGCCGCGGGCGCGGGGGCCCGGGGGTCCGCGAGAACGATGCCCGCCAGGCCGCACATCAGCCCGCCCTCCGGAGCACGGCCTCGTACACGCCCGCGTAGCCCCGGGCCATGCGGTCCAGGGTGAACCGCGCGCGGAACCGTTCCCCGGCCGCCCGGCCCATCCTCCGGCGGCGCGCGGGATCGGCGAGGAGGGCGCCCAGGGTCCGGCCCAGGGCCCGCGTGTCCCCCCGCGGCACCAGGCGACCCGTGACGCCGTCCTCGACGATCTCCGCCACGGCCCCCACGTCGAAGGCCACCACCGGCCGCTCCGCGGCGGCGGCCTCGATCGCCACGAGCGGCAATCCCTCGCTCCGGCTCGGCAGGGCGACCAGGTCCGCGGCCCGCAGGAGGCGGGGCACGTCGTCCCGCTCCCCGGCGAAGACCACCCTCCCCGGCGCCGCGGCCCGCTCGAGCCGCCCCCGGTCCGGTCCCTCCCCCGCGACGAGGAAGAAGGCCTCCGGGACGGCGCGCACCACGGCGGGGACGGCCCGGAGCAGCAGGTCCATTCCCTTCTCGGGGGAGAGCCGTCCGGCGGACACCACGCGGCGCGCCCCGGCGGGGAGGCCGACCACCGCCCGCACCGCCCGGGGCGCGGGGGGGGCGAGGAAGGGGCGGGGGTCCACGCCGTTCCGGATCACGCGGACGGCGTGGCGCCGCCCCCCCTCGT
>JAOZQC010000156.1 GCA_029932425.1 Planctomycetota bacterium
CGTCTGGGCCCCCAGCTCCCGGGCCTTCGGACCGAACGGGTTCGGGGCGTTGCCCAGCTCCCGGGCGAACTCCTTCACCAGGGCGCGGACCCGGCCCAGGGCCCGGTTCAGCTCCTCCTCCGCCTCCCGCTCCGCCTGGCGCTTGCGCTCCCCGGCCTCCGCGAGCTCCTCCCGGGCCTTCCGGTGGAGCGCCTCGGAGCGGGAGCGCAGGTTCTCCGCCTCGCGGCGCTGCTCCTCCGCCCGCGAGCGGATCTCCTGGGCCCGGGCCAGGATCTCGTCCCCCGCCCGCGCCCCCGGCCTCACGTAGGAGCGCGCCCGGTCCACCACCTCCCGCGGCAGGCCCAGGCGCTCGGCGATGGTGAGGGCGTTGGAGGAGCCGGGCTGCCCCAGGAGCAGGCGGAAGGTGGGGGAGAGGGTGTGGACGTCGAACTCCACGCTGGCGTTGGAGGTGCGCTCGTGGGTGAAGGCGTAGGTCTTCAGGTGTCCCAGGTGGGTGGTGACGATGGTGGGGACCCGGCGCTCGTGGAGGTAGTCGAGCACCGCGCGCCCCAGGGCGGCCCCCTCGATGGGATCCGTGCCCGAGCCCAGCTCGTCCAGGAGGACCAGCGTGTCCCGGCCGGCGTCCGCCAGGAAGCGGGCCACCCGGTTCACGTGGGAGGAGAAGGTGGAGAGGCTCTGCTCCAGGCTCTGCTCGTCCCCCACGTCCACGTAGACCTCGCGCACCGGCGTGAAGGCCGCCTCCCGCGCCGGCACCGGGAGGCCGGACTGGGCCATGAGCACCAGCAGGCCCATGGTCTTCAGCGTCACCGTCTTCCCCCCCGTGTTCGGGCCGGTGATCACCAGCAGATCGAAGTCGTCCCCCAGGCGGAGATCCACGGGGACCACCTTCTCCGGAGGGAGAAGGAGCATGAGGAGGGGATGGCGAGCCTCCCGGAAGACGAACCGCCCCCCCTCCTCCAGCCGGGGAAGGACCAGGCCCCGCTCGGCGGCGGCCGCGGCCGCGGCCTGGGCCAGATCGACCCGGGCCAACACCTCGAGGGCGGCGCGGATCGCGGGCTCGACCTCCGTCACCTTCACCGTGGTCTCCCACAGGATCCTCGTCACCTCCCTCCGCTCGCGGGCCAGGAGGTCCTCCAGGAGGTTGCCTTCCGCCACCACCGCCTCGGGCTCCACGAAGCAGGTGGCCCCGGAGTGGGAGACGTCGTGGAGCACTCCCCGGATCTCCCCCCGCCGCTCCGCCTTCACCGCCAGGACCACCCGCCCGGACCTCAGCCGGGGACGGGGCTCCCGGAGGCAGCTCCGGATCTCCCGGCGCCCGAGGAGGGCGGCGATCCTCCTCTCGATCCGATCCCTGACGGTGCGGGAGCGCTCCCGGAGCGCGGCGAGCTGCGGGGTGGCCTCGTCCCGCACCCGGCCCCGCTCGTCCACCACGGAGAGGATCCGGTCCGTCACCGCCGTGAACCCCGGGATCCCGGCGGCCAGGGCCCGGAGCCGGGGAAGGGGCGGGTCCCCGATCTCCCGGGCGAAGTCCTCCACGGCCACCACGAGACGCCGGGAGACCTCCAGCGTCTCCGCCACCGCCAGGAGCTCGGAGGGGTCGAGGGGGCGTCCCTTCTCGTGGATCTTCGCGAGGAGCGGGAGGAGATCGCCGGCTCCCCGCAGCGGAAGCCGCCGCCCGCGCGAGAGCAGGGCCGCGCACTCCCCCACGAGCTCCAGCCGGGCGCGGACCTCCTCCGCCCCCTCCAGGGGAACGAGCCCGCGGAGGGCGGCGGCGCCCGGCCCCGACAGGAGGTGGGATGCGAAGAGCTCCTTCATCCCCTCGTACTCGAGCAGCTCCAGGACTTCCCGGTTCATCGGACGGAACTCCACCGGACGATGCGGAGATCACCCTCGCGGACCACCACCTCGCCCTCCCGGAGCACCTCCCTCTCCACCGGCCCGCGACCCGTCAACCAGGCATAGTCCCAGGCGCGGGCCAGCACCCGGACGTGAGGCCGTTCTCCCTGGCCCTTGAACCAGTACTCGTGCGGGGCGGGGCGGCGCCGGATCGCCCGGACCTCGTGCTGGAAGGGCTTCGCGAAGAGATGGGGAGTGACCACGTCCCGGCTCGACACCAGCCAGGTGACCAGGTGATGGTACACCTCCACGCTGCCCACCTCCGCCTTCTCCGTCACGGGCACCACCCGGCTCCCCCGGGGGAGGACCTCCGCGGCGCGGACCATCCGCCCGAGGCCGGGTCCCAGCCGCCCGTAGGCGAAGGAGGTGAAGGCCACCCAGCCCAGGAACAGGGCGAGGCCCAGGTTCCGGGCCCGGGTGCGGTGCGCCCGGAAGCCCGCCAGGAGGAGCAGGGCGAGGAACGGGAGCACCCGGGCGTCCACCCCGTAGCCGGGGAGGGCGGAGCGGGGCAGGAGCAGAAACCCCCCGGCGGCGGCCGCCGCCGCGCGCAGGGACCCGGGCCGGGCGCGGCGGGCGGCGAGGAGCACCCCTCCGGCGAGGAGGAGCCCGAAGGCCATGGCCCCGTCCGGGTACGGTCCCCGGAAGAGGTTCCCCACGAGCCAGGCCTTCCAGAGCGGGTCCTGCCACCAGATCGTCCCGCTCCCGCCCCGCTCCGCGAGGAACACCAGGAGCCAGCAGGCGATTCCCGGCAGGAAACCGGGTTCGAGGCGGAGGAGATCGCGCCGGCGGCCGCGCGCCGCCTTCCGCACCTGCACGAGGACCAGGAGGACCGCGAAGGAGAAGATGTGGCAGAGATAGGTGGCGGTGGCGAGGAGACCGAAGACGACCTTCTCCTTCCCCCCCCACCGATCCTCCCGCTCCAGGCGCCAGGCGAAGGCGAGGAGCGCCAGCGGGAAGGAGAGGAGGAAGCCCAGGAAACCCATGTGCACGAACCAGTTCCAGACGAGCGGGAGCGCGAACCAGCCCATCTCCGGCGCCCCCGCGGCCCGGAGGAACCGGAAGCCGGCCCCCGCCGTGAGGAGCAGCACGAACGAGAGGAAGAGCTTCCCCGCCGCCGGGGCGGGAAAGAGGGCGAGGAGGGGGGCCAGGAGGGCGTCCGCCCCGATGCCCGGCAGGGGCAGCCAGGCGATGCGGTATTCCCCGCCGAAGGCGGCGCCTCCCCGGAGCAGATCGAGGAGCACGTGCACCCGTCCCAGGTGGTTGGGGAGATCCTGGATCGGGGGGATGGAGACGATCCAGAGCGGGACCACCGCGAGGAGGGGCAGGAGACGGAGGGCCAGGCCTCCCGCCCGCCGCGAACCCCGGACCGGGCCGGTTCGGTTCTCCTCCGAGCTGCCGCGCGCCCCCATGGACCTCGCAGGCTAACCCGCTTTTCTCATCAGGACGCACGCTTTTCGCGAGGACCGGTCGCCCGCCGGCCCCGCTCCCGCCGGGCCCTCCCCGGGCGGCGGTCCCGCCCCGAGATCCGCGCGGCGCCGGCCCGGCCCCCCCTGCGGGGGAAGGCCCCTCGGTCGCCGCCGGGACCGGGTGGCGGCGCGGACGCGGAAAGGTGAAAAACTCGTGCCCGTCCGCGGTGTTTCAGTCCGAGCGGTCGTTCCGGTGCTCCTCCCACCAGGCCCTCGCCTGCTTCACGAGCTTCCGGATCTCGGAGCGCTTCAGGCCGTCGCGGAGGCCGAAGTCCCGGCCCGTGATCTTCTCGAGGGCCTCGTGGGCGGCCTGGGCCACGAAGGGGTCCCGATCCTCCAGGATGTCGATGAGGGCGGGAACCGAGGACCAGGAGTCGATCTGGCCCAGGGCCCGGGCCGCGGCCCGCCGCACGAAGACGTCGTCGTCCTTCCGGAGCACGCGGACCAGGGCGGGCACGGCCGCCTTGTGACGGGCCCTGGCCAGGGCCACCGCGGCCGCGAAGCGGTCTCCCCGATCGGGGCTCTTCAGCTTCTCCAGGGCCTCCCGCACCTCCGCGGGCACCTCCTCCACCCGGGGCGGGGCGGGCTTCGCCGGGGTTTCCGGCTCGGGCGGGGCGGCCTCCGGCTCCTTCTCGGGGGCGGGGGCGGGGGGGGCGGGGGGGGCGGCCAGGGCGCGCAACCTCTCCTCCATGGCCGCGAGCTTGGCGTGCAGGGCCCGGATCTCGGCCTCGTTCTTCCGGAAGCGCTCCTCCGCCTCCGCCCGCAGGGCCTCCTGGGCCTCCCCCATGCGGCCCGACAGCTCCGCCGTCTCGCGCCGGGACTCCTCCCATCGCTCCCGCGCCTTCTCCAGCACGGGCAGCTTCTCCCGGATCTTCTCGTACCCCGCCTCGAGCGGGCCGATGCGGCGGGAGATCTCCGCCAGGCGCCTCTCCACGTCGGCCCGGAGCGCCTCGTTCCGGTCGGGTTCCTTCGTCTCCTTCCGGGCCGCGGCGAAGAGCCGGCGGCCGGATCCGAGGAGGAAGTAGCCCATCCCGAACACCCCGGCCAAAAGCAGGACGACGAGCACCACCGAGGAAGCGGAGACCCGCGTGCGCTCCACCCGGGTCTTGCACCGCTCGCAGTAGGTCCGGCCCCCCTTCACCACGGCCCGGCCGGTGATGAGGTGGCTCTGGGGAATGGAGGTGTTGCAGCTGTCGCAGAAGTGGAGGCGGGGCCGGCTCTCCTCCTTCCCGGCGGCCTCCTCCCGGAGCCGGTTGCGCCGCGCCCGGCGCTGCGACTCGTCCATCCGGGCGCACTCGGCGCAGAGCATCCTCTCCCCCACCGTCTTCGCCCGGTTCTGCAGCACGTCCTGGACGGGGATCGAGACCTTGCAGTTGTCGCAGAAGTAGAGCTTCAGGTCGCCCTCGGCCGGGGCGGCGCCCGGCATGCATCCCTGGCAGTAGGTCTTGCCGTCCCGCGCGGTGGCCTTTCCTCCCACGACCTCCTGGAGAGGAATGGAGACCCCGCATTTCTCGCAGAAGTAGATCTTCATGGCCGGCGTGCTCCTCCGTCTCTCCCGTCTCCGCCCGGGGGCCGAGCAAACACCGTACCCGCGACCCGGCGGCGGAGACCCGGGTCCGGTCCATTCTAGCCCGCCGCGCGGCGACGTGGGGTGCGAATGAGGAAAGACGGAGCGGGGGAGACCCCCGGGGACCGGCCGCCGGCCCGGCCGCGCCCGGGAACCCCGGCCGCATCCTGACAACGATGCTTGTCACCGGACCCGTCCCGCGCGCGGGCCCGGCCCTCGGTCACAGGAGGAGTGCGGCCAGGAGCAGGAGGATCAGGCAGAGACGGGTCTCCCACTCGGGAAACCGCTCGTTCCGGGTGGTGGCGGGCTTCATCTCGGCCTCCCGGCCCGGCCCGTTCCGGCGGCGCCGGGCTTCGGGGGAACCGTACCACGGGGGGGTGACAGCCCCCCGGGGAGGGGTCAGCGCAGGAAGACCAGGGAGGCGTACCCCACGAAATCGGAGGGGACGGACCCCTGGGGGCGCACCTCGTGGGAGGTGACGTGGACGAGCAGCCGGGCCCGGGACGCCCCGAGGGCGCGGCAGGCAGCCGCGGCCGCCGCGGCGGCCCCCGCCCCGCAGGCGTTCCGCTTCCGCCGGGCGTCCTCCAGGGCGCCGGCGGCGTCCAGGGCCAGCAGCCGGTCCAGGAAGGACCGGTCGCTCACCTCCTTCGCGTACCGGTGGGCCTCGGGTCCCGTGCCCCGGGGCATGTGGCCGTAGCGGGGGCCGTAGTGGGTCAGGTCCGTGGAACCGAGGACCACGATCCGGTCCTCCTCGCGGGCGAGGACGCGCCCCACCGCCTCCCCGAGCTCCACCGCCTCGGGCCCGGGCGGCATGGCGACCGGCAGGATCCGCGCACCCGGGAAGAGCCGGGCCAGGAACGGCACCTGGACCTCCAGGGAGTGCTCGCGGCGATGGGCGGCCCGATCCTCCGCCAGGCGCGGCCCCACCTCCGCGAGGACGCGCGCCGCGAGCTCCCGGTCCACGGCCACCTCCCCGAACGGGGTCTCCCAGGCGTCGTCCGGGGAGAGCGCGGGGCCGGTGATGAACGCGTCGTGCACGGCGCCGAAGAGGACGAAGGTGCGGGGGGCGGGCTCCCCCACCGCCCGGAAGGTGGCGGCGGCGACGGCCCCGGAGTAGACCCATCCCGCGTGAGGAACGATGCCCCCCAGGACCTCCCCGCCGGGCTCCGCCTCCTCCGGAACCGCGGCCAGGCACTCGTCGATCAGGGCGGCGCAGGCCCGGGAGGTGCGGGGATAGAAGAAACCGGCGTGGCCCGCGGCCCGGACCTTCACGGGATCAGCCCCCGGAGGACGGTTCGCCCGCGGAGGAGCCGCCTCCCGCCGGGGAGCCGCCCGCCGACGCCGCCTCCCGCTCCCGGGCCAGCCGTTCCTGCTCCGCCGCGATCGCCGCCACCCGTTCCTTCATGAGACGGCCCACCTTGAACTTCACCACCTTCTTGGCGGGGATGAAGACCTTCTCCAGGGTGCGGGGGTTCTGGGCCTTGCGGGCCGCGCGCTCCTTGATCTCGAAGACGCCGAACTCCCGGAACTCGAGCCGGTTGCCCTTCCCGAGCTCGCTGATGATCTCGTCCAGGAAGAGCTGGATCACTTCCTTGGTGACGACCTTGGTCTGCCTCGTCTTGTCGGCAATCCGGGAGACGAGCTCCTTCTTCGTGATCGTTCTCCCCATGCGTCCTCATCCTTTCCGGGGGATGACCGCGCTCCCTGCTTCGCCCGCGGATGGGGGGCCGCGTCCGCCCCGCGGCACCCCCACCATCTCTATCATCCACTCCCACACCTAGTTAAGTCGAAAGAGTAGCAGACGGGGGCTGTCTGTCAAGGCCTGTCTTGGCCCCAGCCTCTCCCTTTTTCTCCGGGGCGGGAAGAGGGCCGCCGCCGCCGTCTTCCGGCGAATCCCGTCCCCCCGGGGAGCCCGGCGGGGTACGCTCGGCGCATGGGCCGGAGGATCCTCCTCTTCCCGGCGTACCGGGACCGGCTGCCGGGGGACTGGGCGTCGTGGTGGAACGCAGGCGGAGAGATCGTGACCCGTTCTCGCTCCACCGCCACCCGTCGCGTCCTCCTGGAGGACCTCTCCCTGCACGTGAAGACCTACCGCTACTCCCCGGGCCGCGCCCTCGCCAACGCCCTGCGCAACACCTGGCTCCGTCCTTCCCGGGCCCTCCGGGAGGTCCGCATGCTCGCGGCCCTCCGGGACGCGGCGGGGCCGGAAGCGGCGCCCGCCCCGGTGATGGCGGGCGAGCGCCGGGTGCTCGGCTTCCTCCGGGAGGCCATCCTCGCCACGGAAACGCTTCCCGGCGCCCGATCCCTGGAGGCCGGCCTCCCCCCGGGCCGGGAGGCGGCCCGGGAACTCGGCCGCTTCCTCGCCCGCATCCACGCCGCGGGCTTCGTCCACGGCGGGCT
>JAOZQC010000157.1 GCA_029932425.1 Planctomycetota bacterium
ATGGGCGGCGAGATCCGGCGAAAACCGTGCGTCCTGATGAGAAATGCGGGCTAGCCGCAAGCTGGCGGGGGCGGGGGCGGGCGGCGTACGCTGTTCCCCATGAACCCCGCGGACTTCCCTATCCACCTCGACGAGAAGTACGGTTTCGGCCGGAAGATGGACCTCCCCGCCCTCGCGGCGTCCTGCCGGGAGGAGTGGACGAACCACACCTTGTGCCGGGTGAACGACTGCGTGGTCCGGGTGGGGGTGGTGAAAGGGGAGTTCCCCTGGCACCGCCACGAGAAGGAGGACGAGTTCTTCCTCGTCCTCTCCGGGCGGCTCCTCCTGGACCTCCAGGACGAGACCGTCGCCCTCGGCCCCCACGAGGGCCACGCCGTCCGGCGCGGCACACTCCATCGCACCCGCGCCGGGGAGCGCACCGTCATGATCATGGTGGAGGGGGCCGCCGTGGCGCCGCTGGGGGACGCCGCTCCCGGCGCCGCGCGTTGAGGGAGAGGGCGGGCGGCGCTTCCCGCGCCGCGCTTCTCACCGGAGCGAGCGGTCTTCGCCGGGTCTCGCCGGGACGGCCCGGGGGGCACCACGGGCTCCGCGATCCGGGAAAAGCCCTTTCCCCGGAGCAGCCCGGAGACATCGCCCGCCGGATGAGAGACGCGGGCCTACCGGAGGGAATCCCGGTACCTGCGGGCCTCTTCCTTGTAGGTCTTCAGGGCCTCGTCGCCCTCTTCCTTCAGGCTCTTGAACCGCTCCTGGAGGGGCAGGAGCTTCTTCTCCGTGAGCAGGCGCGCCCGGCCCAGCTTCTCCCCCAGGTCCACCAGCTTCCTGAGGCCCGCCACGTACTCCCTCGCGGCCGCGAGGAGCTCGGCGCCGGCCGTTCCCGCCTCCACGGAGGCCAGGTCCTTCTCGATCTTCGCGTACCCCGGCCGGACGCGCTTCTCGAGCGCTTCCAGGAACGGGGCGGCCCGGGCCGTCCCCTCCCGGAGCGCGGCGAGCCTCACTCCCAGCTCGTAGCTCACCCGGTCACTCTCCCTCAGGATGGGAAGAAGCTTGTCGGCGGCCGCCCCCCCCTTCTGGAAGAGGGTGCCGAGCTTCCGGCCGAGCTTCTGGATGTCCGCCTGGGCCCGGTCCAGCGCCTCCTGGATCGAGCCCTCGCGCCGCTCCGCGGCCTCCGCCTCCTCCTGGTGCTCGAGGTAGACGTCGAAGAGGCGTCGCCGGAGGTCCACGTACTGGAGGAGGAGGGCGTGGATCTCCTCGAGGCGCTTCCCCTCCGGCTTCACCGCGGCCACCGCCTCCGCCATGCGGCGGTAGAAGGGACGGATCTCGTTCTTCACCATGGCGAGGAGCTCCGGCTGCTTCCCGTACACCAGGGCGTCCTCGTTCTTCTCGCCGAAGCGGGAGCGCAGGTCATCCTCCTCGACGAGCACCTTCTCCACGGAGCGCTCGTACCGGTCGAAGGAGGTCCGGGCCCGGTTCTCGCCGCAGCCGGGGGTGGCGAGCGCGGGGAGGAGGAGCAGGGCGAGCAACGCTTTGTTCCGCATGGAATCCGTTCCTCTGCTATTCTCTGGGGAGGAGGGTGATGCCCCTCCTGTAACCGGTTCACCGACGGGTGTCAAACCCGCCGCGGGGTTCGCCCCCCCTTCAGACGGCGCGCGGCGGCGGGAGGAGAACGCGGTGCGCACATCCTTCATCGTCGCCGTCTCCCTCCTCGTCCTCCTCTGCGTCCTCCCCGTCCTCTTCATGCTGGGCTTCTCCCTCGAGGGGGTGCACGGCGGGCTCACCCTCGCCCACTACGCCGCCGTCCTCGAGAGCTCGAAGCGGCTCGAGATCCTCTGGGAATCGGGGCTCACCGCGGGGGCCGCCACCCTCTTCGCCCTGCTCATCGGGATTCCCTACGCCTTCTTCTGCACCCGGATCCGGATCCCCTTCCGCTCGCTGTTCTCGGCGCTCTACGTGCTCCCGCTCGTGCTCCCCCCCCTGTTCCTGGCCATGGGCTGGACCCAGTTCCTCCGCTCCCTCGGCCCGGAGAGCACGGGACCGGGCCCCAGCGGCGTGCTCTCCGGCATCGCCGGGGCGGCCTTCCTCCTGGGGCTCGCCTACTTCCCGCTCGTCACGCTCTTCGCCCGCAAGGCCTTCCTGGAGCTGGGGGCGGGCTTCGAGGAGGCGGCCCGCGTGGGCGTGGGGCCGGTCCGGGCGTTCCTCCGGGTGACCCTCCCCCTCGCCCTTCCCTCGATGCTGGCGGGGGGGCTTTTCGTCTTCCTCTTCTCCATCGCCGACTTCTCGGTCATCGACTACCTGAGCACCATGGTCCCCGTGAAGGAGCGGGTGGGCTCGTACTCCTTCGAGGCCTTCTTCCTCTGGGGGCAGCAGTGGGACGACCCCTCCAGCCGGCGCGTGGCCGTGGCCCTGGGGGTGCCCATCGCCCTCGTCTGCCTCCTCACCCTGTACCTCATCTACCGGCTGCTCCGGCGGGGGAGCTTCGCCACCGTGGTCTCCGGGCACGTCCGCCCCACCGACCTCGAGGCGCACTCGCCGCGGCTCGTCCGGATCCTCTTCCGGGCCGGAGGTTTCCTCTTCGCGGCCCTCGTCCTCCTGGCGGCGGTGGGCATCCCCCTGGGGCGTCTCGTCCACGACGCCGCGGGACGCGACGGGCGGCTCCTCTTCCACGTGCGGGAGGCGCTCTTCGCGGAGAACGGACTGGGCGCGGTGGGGAACAGCGTCCTCTACGGCCTGGCGGCCTCCCTGGCGATGGTGATGCTGGGAATCGTCCTCGCGCACCACATGGTCCGGAAGGGGCCGCGCCGGACGGCCCTCCTCCTCGGCCTCTCCGTCCTGCCCCTGGTGTTCGGGCCGATCCTCTACGGGGCCGGGCTCATCCGGATGTGGAACCGCCCCTGGCTGTCGGTGGGCGGATTCAACCCCGTCTACCAGACGTCCCTGATCGTGATCCTCATGCTCGTGGGGAAGTACCTGCCGTTCGCCCTCGCCGCCGTCTCCTCCAGCGTCCGGCGGGTGGACGCCGGGTACGAGGAGGTGGCCGCCGCCTCCGGGGTGGGGTGGTTCCGCCGGCTCACCCGGATCCTCGTGCCGCTCTCCGCGAAGGGCATCGCCGCGGGCCTCGTGCTGGGCTTCGTGTTCTCCCTCCGGGAGCTGGACACGATCGTCATGCTGCAGTCCGGGAACTCCACGGCCATGATGAAGATCTACACCTGGCTGCACCTCGCCAGCGACGCGAACGTGGCGTCGCTGGCCCTCGTGCTCACCTCCCTCATCGCCCTGCCGTTCCTCGTCTTCTTCCTCGTCACCGCCCGGCGGATCGAGGTGTACTGAAGGCGGCGTACCGCCGGATCAGGCGCCTCGTCACGGGGCCCGGCCCCCGGCTCTCGAGCACCCGGCCGTCCACCGAGTACACGGGCATGATGTCGCGCGTGGTGGAGGTCACGAACGCCTCCTCGGCTTCGCGGAGCGCCTCCGGCGGGTACCGGCCCTCCTCCAGCGGGAGCCCTTCCTCCCTCACGAGCCGGACCACCACCCCCCGGGTGATCCCCTCGAGGATCCCGCTCTCGAGCGCGGGCGTCCGCACCACCCCCCCGGAGACGAAGAAGATGTTCATCGTCGTTCCCTCGGCGAGGTGGCCCTCGGCGTTCAGCATCACCGCGTCGTCCGCCCCCCTCCGGCGGGCCTCGATGACCGCCAGGACGTTGTTCAGGTAGTTCCCGGTCTTGGCCGCCGGGTTCAGGGAGTGGGGATGGGTCCGGCGGCGGCCCACCACCGCGAGGCGGATGCCCCGGGTATAGAGGCGCTCCGGGGGGCGGCGGAGGGGCAGCGCCACGAGGATCAGGCCCGGTCTCCGGCACGTGGCGGGATGCAGCTCGATCTCCCCCACCCCGCGGGTGACGATGATCCGGATGTACGACTCCTCGTGGCCCGCCTCCCGGACCACGCGGCGGACCTGGTCCGCCAGCTCGCCGTCCGTGAAGGGGATTTCCAGGTAGATCTCCGCCGCGCTCCTGCGGAGCCTCGCGAGATGGGCATCGAGGAGGAAGGGGCGCCCCTCCCGGGTCCGGACCACCTCGTACACCGAGTCCCCGAACAGGAAGCCGTGATCGAAGAGGGAGACGCGGGCCGCCTCCGGTTCCACGAGCTTCCCGTCCACGAGGACCACCCGGCCCCTCCCCCCGGAGTCCGGGCGCTGGAGATCGGGCGCGCTCACCCCGCCAGCAGGCCCCGGAGGTACAGCGCCGTCATCTGCTCCGCCACCGAGTCGGGACCGCCGTCCTTCGCGGGGCGATACCACGTGTAGAGCCAGTTCATCATCCCGAAGAGGCAGAGCACGGCCATGCGGGGCCGGACGTCGCAGGTGGGATGGCGCTTGCGAATCTCGCGCACGAGGTTCTCCGCCACCGCGTAGTACTCCCGGCGGATCCCGGCGATCTCCTCGTGGTACTCCCCCTCGAGGCACTCGTACTCGTGGGAGAGCACCTTCATCTCCTCCAGGTTCTGGATGAAGTAGGAGAGATGGTTGTGGATGAAGACCTTCAGCTTCTCCACGGGGTCGTCCACGGCCTGGAGCTTGCCGCGGACGCTCTCCAGGAGGTCGGAGAAGACCTGCTTCTGCACGAGGTAGAGCAGTTCCTCCTTGGAGCGGAAGTAGTAGTAGAGACCCGCGAGGCTCATCTCCGCCTCGCGGGCGATGTCCCGGATCGACGCCCGGTCGTAGCCCTTCTCGTAGAAGACCCGGGCGGCGTGTTTCAGGATCTGGGCGAGGCGCTCGTCCTTCTTCACGGCTCCACCTCGTTCGGGGAAGGCGAGAGAACGGAACAGGGGATTCTAGGCGCCCCCCCGGGGGGCCTCAAGCGGATTCGAACGCCGGGCCGATCGAACGCTCGGTGGGCGATTCGGGGGATCTCCCGGGGAACCCCGGACCGGTTCCGTTCGTCGTATGTCCGGAGCGCTGCGCGCGAAGCCCAGCCCAGACCGACCAGTCGATGACCCGCCGCGGCGCTCCGTTCCCCTCTCTTTCCCCGCCTTCCGGTTTTGCTTCCCGGCGTTCACCGTGCCCCGGGACAATCCTCCCATGGATCGCAGCCACGAGAAGGGGCGCCTGCCCCCGGGCCAGTACGTCACCGGCCGCCTGCCGGTGGTGCACGTGGGGATGATCCCTCCCGCCTCCCTCGACGGCTGGGATCTCCGCTTCTTCGGGCTCCTCATGTCTCCCGTCACCTTCACCCGGGAGGAGTTCCTCGCCCTGCCGCGGCGCGAGATCACCGCCGACCTGCACTGCGTAAGCACGTTCAGCTGCCTGGGTCTCCGCTGGGAGGGGGTTCCCACCCGGGTCCTGCTCACCCGGATCCGGCCCTCCCCCTCCGCCCGCTACGTCCTCGTCCACGCCGACGGCGGGTACTCCGCCACCCTCGCCGTGGAGGACCTCCAGCGGGAGGACGTCCTCATCGCCGATCGCCTGGACGGCGAGCCCCTGTCCCCCGAGCACGGCTATCCCGCCCGGCTCGTGGTCCCCCACAAGTACTCCATGAAGAGCGTCAAGTGGGTGCGCGCCTTCGAGTTCACGGAGGACCTCCGTCCCGGCTTCTGGGAGTCGCGGGGCTACTCCGTGAACGCGGATCCCTTCACCGAGGACCGCTTCGCCCCGGGGGGGTGATGAAACATCGCTGACCGGCACGGCTTTTTCACGTTTCCCGTCCGCTCCCCGCCCCCGATCCCCCCGGGCCGCAGATCCGCCTTCCCACCCGCCGCTCCCGGCGGGGCCGGGCCCCCGCGGTGCCCCCGTCGCCGCGGTCGAACCGGGACTCGAATCCCCGAGCCGGGGGGTGGACGGCCTTTCCCCCCCGGCGCGTTCCCCGCGCGAACCCCGGGACGGGCATCGCCGCCTCCGCCCGCCCGCTCGTCACCGGGCCGGGCGAAGGGGCGCACCCGGCTACCGCCAGAGGTCGGGGTTGTCCTCCGGCTTCACCTCCGGCGGGTTCTTCATGAGCTCCTCGAACCGGTCCTTCGCCTTCTCCTTCTCGAGGCGCTGCTTCTCCCGGATCCGCTCCAGGGCGCTGGTGTCCGGCCCCCGGGCCGCCCGCTCGAAGGGATCCCCTTCCTCCACGACCTTGCGGATGACGAGCCGGTCCCCCTCCCGGGCCACGGCGATCTTCGAGCCCGGGTAGATCCCCAGCGCGTCGAGCAGGTCCCGGTGGATCCGGATGGATCCGTCGTTCCTGACCCGTAGCGTTTCCATGCCCGGAATGGTACGGCAGGAAACGCGGGTGGCGACCCGGAATCCGCAGTCCTTCGCCGGCTCCTCCCGTGCCGGGGGACCGAACGCATGGTCCGGGCGCGATCTCCGGCGCGTGCGCATGCCGCGGGGGCCCTTGTGATCGGGGTGTTGTTCCGCGCCGGGCCGGGCCGGGCGAGTTCCGGGCCGGATGCCCGGGGGCCCGGTCACGGCAACCACGGCAGCATCGAGGCCCCGGGGGCCGGTGCCGGTCGAGCCGGACCGGCGACCGCGTCCCGCAGACGGCGGGCGTAGGCGGGGAGCGTGCGATCGAGAGTGTCGAGCAGCACCCTCAGGTCGTTCACGAGCCCGGGCAACTCCCGGTCGCCGGTCCTTCGGGCCAGTTGGACGAGTCCTTCCGGAGCCTGCGCCTCGCAGTGGAGCAGTCCCTTCCGGCTCGCCCGACTCCTCGCCTCGTCGAAGAGTTCCCGGGCCCGAGAGACATCGCCCAGGCCCATCAGTGCATAGCCCAGCGCGGGAAGGGCCGACAGCTCATCCGCCGCGCCGCCCGGCACCTGCGCCGCCAGAGATCGGGCCGCCTCCAGATGCCTCCGGGCCGCGGGGTAATCCCCCACCCTGAGGTCCAGGATGCCCAGATTCGTCAGGGCCCACACCTCGCCTCTCGGGTTCCCGCTCTTCCTTCGCATTTCCAGGGACCGCGAGAGATGAATGCGGGCGGCATCGAGATCCGCGGGATTCCCGAGGGCGTCGAACCGGTAGAGGAGGGCCACCCCCAGCGAGTTGAGACCATCCGCCTCGTTGCCGGCGGTCTCCGGGTGGTGCGCATCCCAGCGCCGGCCGTACTCGACGAGTTCCTCGCCGAGCTGAACCGCGGACTCCGGGTCTCCCTCGACGAGGACGGCCACGCGCAGACACACCTGCAGGAGAGAGGGGCTCCGCGATCGACCCGCCAGGATTTCCGGCGGAAGCCGAAGGAGTTCGCTTTCCGCCTCGCGAGCGAGCTCGAGATACCGTCTGCCCTCGGAACGATCCACCGGCACGTAGAAGAACTTCCGAT
>JAOZQC010000158.1 GCA_029932425.1 Planctomycetota bacterium
CGCGCCCGGCCCCTTCCGGGGATCTCCCGCCGGAGGTCTCGGGGCCGGAGCACCCGATCCCTGCTCCGCGGGAAGCTCCTCCGCCGGAGAGACCGGCGCCGTCCCCCGCCCGCCGGACGAGGAACGCGGGCTACGGCGCCCGCGCCCCGGAGGCGGCGCCCTCCTCCCGGGGGAGGGAGAGGAACGAGCGGGCGTCCCCGCCGTGGTGGATCACGGTGCGGGCGGGCACCGCGTCCGCCGGATCGTGATGGTCGGCCCCGGTGTGGGGATTCCGCTCGTACCGGGGCCAGTTCGTGCCCGCGAGGAGGATGCGGATCCGGTGGCCCGGGAGGAAGGTGACGGCCGCGGGCGGCAGGCGCACCGTGACCTCGTACCACCGCCCGGGGACCAGGGGGACCGGGCGCGCCGTGGACGCCCGGAGCTTCGCGCGCTGGATCGAATCCCCCACCAGGATGCTCCGCCCGTCCTCGTGGACGTCCGTCAGGCGCACCGCCAGGTCCTCGTCCACCGCGTCCGTGGCCGCGGTGAGGGTGACGGTGGGACTGCCCAGGACGGCGAGGGGTTCCCGCAGCGGCTCCGTCTCGTAGACGAGCACGTCCTCCCGTCCCTCGATCTCCCGCTGGTCGCAGGGCCCCGCGCGGAGCCCCAGGGGGAGGTTCGCCCCTCCCACCGTGGGCACGGGACGGGCGGGGTCGGAGAGGAAGGACCGCGCGCCGGGAAGGTCCGGGGGCCGTTCCCGCAGGCTCCCGTCCGGGTACAGGTGGAGGCGGAGCGGCGGTCGCGGCGGCGGCGGCCAGGTCTCGGCCTCGCACCACCTCTCCTCCCCCATCCGCCAGTAGCGGACCGGCGCCGGTTCCCTCTCCTCCCGGGTCCCCGCGAGCCACCGCTCGAGGAACCGGCGGGCGGCCTCCGCGGCCGCGCCCGCCGCTCCCGGGAAGGAGAGATCCCCCTGGCGCACCCGGTCCACGGCGGTGTGATGCCAGGGTCCCACGAGGAGACGGGAGTGGCGCCGGGCCCGGGGACCGCCCCGGGCCCGGAGATCCGCGAAGAAGCGGAGGGTGCGGGCCGTCACCACGTCGTACCACCCCGTGACGAGGAGGAGGGGCACGTCGACCGCCTCCGGCCGGTACTCGCGCTCTCCGCGCAGGTGGAACTCCGTCCCGGAGAGGGGCTCCCCGCGCACCGTCTCCCCCAGGTCGAACCCGAGGGCGTCCACGGCCCCGAGGTGGGCCTCCTTCAGGACTCCCCCTTCGTAGAAGTCCTCGTAGAAGTGGCCGGGGGCGCAGACCACGGGGATCCCGCAGAGGAGGGAGCGAGGCCGGGCCTCGGCGGTGCGGATCACCGCCCGGCCCAGGGCGGAGGGCCCCCAGGCCGCCACCCGGCCGTCGCACCACGGCTGGTCCGCCGTCCACGCGACGAGGTCGGCCCCGTCCTCGCCCCTGTGGGGCGCGGGGCGGCCTCCCCCCGCCTCCCGGGAGCCGTGGTACCCCCGCCAGTCGGCGATGACCAGGGCGGTGCGTTCCGGGTCCCGGAACTCCAGGCCGGACCGGGCGGAGGCGAGCGGCAGCACGGCTCCCAGCTTCTCCTTCCCGTAGGGGGTCTGGACCACCACCGCCGGCCGGGCCGCCCCCCCCGCGGGACGGACCACGTCCGCGGCGAGCCACCGCCCGTCCCGGAGCGGCACCCGGACCTCGGATCGCTGGACGTCCATGGCGAGAGCTTACGCCATCGGCTTCCCGGAACGCAGCCCCCGCCAAACCCGAGGCGGGATTCCCGAAAAGGAAACCTACACCATGGACGACATGGTCTACAGCTCCTCGACGGTGCCGCTGCCCGGCGCCGTCTGGCTCGGCCTCGTCCTGCTCGGAGGGCTCGGCGTCACGCGGCGGCTCCGGCGCACGCGCGCGTAGCGGGCGGGGCCCGGCCCCGGGCCCGGCGCACGTCGCAGAATACCGCGGCCCGGGAGGGCGTCCGCCCGCCCGGGCCGTTCCCCTTCCCTCCCCGGTCGGCGGTCCCGCCCGGGCGTACGCCTCCTTCTCTTGCGGGATGCTCCGGGAACTGCGAGGATGATCCGCTCCGGGTCCGCGGGAAGCGGGCCCGGTTCCGGTCGACGGGAGGTGGTGCATGAACGTGAAGCGCTGGGGAGCGGCTTTCCCGGTCCTGGCGGTCCTGGTCCTCTCTCTCCCTCTCCTCGCCCAGGAGAAGAAGGCGGAGAAGCCGGCGAAGAAGAAGGGGGGCTTCGTGGCGGAGGCCCTCTCCGGAGTGACCCTGGGCAAGGGGCAGCGGGTGGAGCAGATGATCCTCTTCCCGCTGGTAGCCCAGTCTCCTCCAGCCCCGATACCGGTGGTCCCGGATCTCCGGAGCAACGACGTGGCGTACCGCGAGCCGGAGTGGCCCGCGCGGCCCTACAACCTCTCGCTCGCCAACCGGGGGGACGCGCCCGTCCTCCTGCTCGGGGGCAGCGTGCTCCTCGGCGGGTACCTGGACCGGCTCCTGCCGCGCGACGCCATCCTCCCCGGTCACCGGGCGATCGAGCTGGAGACGCTGCCCGCCGCGTACCCGAAGGAGAAGCGGAAGAAGCCGGTCCTCTTCCGGCACGCGAACTCCCTCGCCCCCCCCTATCTCCGGGAGCGCGCGATCTTCGACCCCACGCGGTACCTGGTGCCCATCTTCATCTCCCACTTCCTGGAGTTCCGGGATCCGGGCGACGACCGGCACTCCCTGGAGGCCATCGACGAGTCGGAGGCCCTGGAGGCCTACTGCCAGGTGTGCCAGCAGGCGGTCTCCCACTTCCCCGACATCGCCGACTCCCGGGTGGTGGGGTTCGTGGCCGCGGTCCGGCGCGGGCGGTGCCGCGCTGAGCGAGACGGGCTACACCTACGATGCGGCGGCCATCGATCTGCGGGCGAAGAAGGTGGGCATGCCCATCCCCGACGAGAAGAACCCCAAGACCGCCGTGGAGAAGGCCCGGAAGGGCGCGGAGAAGCTCCTCGCCGAGATCGCGGCCGCCCGGTACCGCCCCGCGGACCCGCCGGCGGGCACGATCGGCGACACCCTCCTCCTCCGCAAGGGAGGCACGCAGGGCACGGCCATCTCCTTCTCGGGCCGCCTGGTGCACCTGGTGGTCTTCGCCGCGAACCCCTTCGAGGAAGCCCTGTACTCGCGCCCCCTACAGCCTCCCCCCGACAAGTACTCGGGGGAGGTGAGCTTCGGCGAGCTCTCCCGCCGGGAGGGCCGGGGAACGCTCTCGGAGTTCGAGAAGCGACTCCTGGAGCGCATGCGGCAGCGACGCCGGCGCTGAGGCCCCGCGGCCGCGAGTTTGCATTCGAACGGTCGTTCGATGAGAATGGCCGGGCCGCACGGGGTCCGGCCGCTTCTCTCGGAGGGAGCCCGCCACATGCCGAACACGCACCCGGAATCCGCCTCCGCCTCCGCAGGGCGGAAGCTCCACGAGATCCGTCTGGCCGGACGGGGGGGGCAGGGCGTGGTCACCGCAGGCGACCTGCTGGGCAAGGCGGCGGTGCGGGAAGGCTTCTGGGCGCAGTCCATCCCCACGTTCGGGCCGGAGCGCCGGGGCGCGCTCTCCTCCGCCACCCTCCGGATGGGTCCGGAGGAGATCCTCCTGAAATGCAGCACCGCGGCGCCCGGCGTCCTTCTCGTCCTGGACCCCACGATCTGGACCCAGTTCAACGTGACCGCGGGCCTGGTGGAGGAGGCGGTGCTCGTCTTCAACACCACGGAGGCCCCCGAGGAGGTGGAGGCCCGGCTGCGCGGCGGGGCGCTGCCCTACCGGCTCGGCGTGGAGCGCTGCCGGATCTGCACGGTGGACGCCACGGGGATCGCGCTCGCGGTCCTCGGCCGGGCGATCACGAACACGGCCATGATGGGAGCGTTCTGCGGCGCCACGGGCCTGCTCGGTCTCGAGCCCGTGGAGGCCGTGCTCGCCGAGCGCTTCGGGAAGAGGGCGTCCCCGAACATCGAAGCCGCCCGCGCGGCGCGCGACGCGATCCGGTGGAGGGCCTGAGATGGGCATGGAGAGGTACGAGGAGTTCGTCCGCCGGGCGAAGAACACGCTGACCTACGACCCCGGCTGGTCGCGCGACAACCGGACCGGCGCCTGGCGGGCCGTGCGCCCCGTGAAGGACGCGGAGAAGTGCACCCAGTGCGCCCTCTGCTGGCTCTTCTGCCCGGAGGGGTGCATCGATCCCGACCGGTTCGAGATCGACTACGACTACTGCAAGGGATGCGGGATCTGCGCCCGGGAGTGCCGGCCCGGCGCCATCGAGATGGAGAGGGAAGACACGTGACCGCGGAGTTCTGGAACGGGACCATGGCCGCGGCCGCGGCCGCCAAGCAAGCCCGGGTCCAGGTGAACGCCGCCTACCCCATCACGCCCCAGACCCACACCGTGGAGTACCTCTCGCGGTTCGTGAACGACGGAGAGCTGGACGCCCGGCTCTGCAAGGTGGAATCGGAGCACTCCGCCCTCTCCGCCTGCGCCGGCGCGGCGGCGGTGGGGGCGCGGGCTTTCACCGCGAGCTGTTCCCAGGGCCTGGCCCTGATGAGCGAGGTGATGTACTTCACGTCGGGGATGCGGTTTCCCGTCGTCATGGCGGTGGCCAACCGGACCCTCTCCGTCCCCGTGAACATCTGGGCCGACCACCAGGACACCCTCGTGAACCGGGACGCGGGCTGGATCCAGATCTACACCCAGACCGTCCAGGAGATCTACGACCTCATCCTCCTGGCCTTCCGGATCGCGGAGCACGAGGACGTCTGCCTCCCCGCTCTCGTGGCCTACGACGGCTTCATCCTCTCCCACGCCTCCGAGCCCGTGCACCCCCTCGACCAGGCGGCGGTGGACGCGTTCCTGCCCCCGCCGGGGAGCGCGGATCGTCCCCTTCTGGACCCGGCCCGGCCGCTCCAGTTCGGCGAGGTCCTCTTCCCCGACTGGTACCCGGACTTCGAGCTGAAGAAGCACCGGGCGCTGGCGGACTCGCTGGGGACGATCCGGAAGGCCTTCGAGGAGTTCGAGGCGGCCTCCGGGCGCCGCTACGCCCCCGTGGACGCCTTCGCCACGGACGGCGCGGAGATGGTGATCGTGGGGCTCGGCTCGATGATGAAGACGGCCCGCCACACCGCGGAGAAGCTGAGGGAGGACGGGGTGAGGGTGGGGACGGCGGCCCTCCGGGTCTTCCGCCCCTTCCCCGCGGAGGATCTCCTCGAGGCCGTGGGAGGCTGCCGGACGGTGCTGGTCCTCGACCGGGACATCGGCTACGGCACGGGGGGCATGGTGTACCCGGACGTGACGCGGATCCTCTACCACGAGGACCACCGCCCCGACGTGTTGAACTTCATCGTGGGCACGGGCGGCAAGGACATCACCCCGGCCACCATCGAGCGGTGCGTGGAGCTCGCCCGGGGAGGCTACCGGGGCCGGGTGGAGTTCTGGCCCGACGCCCGGGGGGCGGAGGAGGGTGTTCCCTACACGGAGGAGCCGGCGGCCCCATGAAGATCAAGGAAGTCGATCGGGAGGAGTACCTGTCCCTCGGCAACCTCGCGTGCGCGGGGTGCCCGGAAACCCTGGGCTTCCGCCACGTCCTGAAGGCCCTCGGCCCGAACACCATCGTCATCAACCAGACGGGCTGCCTGGCGGTGGTGATGCAGATGGCGGTTCCGAAGGTGCCCCACTTCCACGTCCTCTTCGAGAACTCCGCGGCCGTCATCTCCGGGATCGACGACGCCCTCCGGGTCCGGGGGAAGCGCGAGGGCGTGAACCTCCTCGTGGTGGCGGGCGACGGGGGCACCGCGGACATCGGTCTCTCGGCCCTCTCGGGAGCGATCGAGCGCAACCAGGACTTCATCTACGTCTGCTTCGACAACGAGAGCTACATGAACACGGGGGGCCAGCGGAGCGGGACCACGCCGTTTTGCGCCCGCACCTCCACCACCCCGGTGGGCAAGGTGATCCGGGGCGAGGACCGGGTGCCCTCGCTCCGGAAGGACATGCTGGAGATCGTGGCCGCCCACCACATCCCCTACGCCGCCAGCACCTCGATCGCCTACCCCCTGGACCTCATCGAGCGGGTCCGGAAGGCCGCGGCGGTCCGGGGGCCCTCCTACATCCACTGCCACAGCCCCTGTCCCACCGGGTGGGGGATCGACACCTCGGAGGTGGTGAACGCCGCCCGGACCGCGGTCCAGGCGGGAGTGGTGATCCTCTACGAGGTGGAAGCCGGGGTCCGCCGCCGCACGAAGCGGGTGGCGAAGAGGAAGCCGATCGAGGAGTACCTGAGGTTCCAGGCCCGCTACCGCCACGTCCTCGACGACCCCGAGGCCCTGGCCCGGATCCAGAAGGACGTGGACGAACGCTACGAGGCGATCACGGCCGCCCTCGCCTGATCAGTCCGCCTTCTCCCCGGCGGGCTTCCCGGCATACCACCGTTCCAGGGCCCGGAGGGTCCGGCCGGTGAGGGCGTGGGGGGCGATCCGCCCGCAGAACCCGAGGCCGCCCACCGGGTCGCAGAGGTGGAAGCACCAGGAAGACCGGTTCTTCGTGAGCGGACAGCCCCACTCCCGGCGGAAGACCCGCTTCGCGGCCGGCTCGCTGCGCTGGATCGGCATGGACGACCTCCTCGGGGAAGGCTACCACGGACGGGAGATTATCGTGACGGATTCCCGATAACGAGAGATTGTGATGCGGGACACCGGGCGGGGGAGGAGGGGAAGGTTACCAATCGCCCCCGCCTCCGTATGGTCCCTTCACGCGGGGGGGGTCTCCCGGATGAGGTGGACATCGTGCTGGGGGTAGGGGATCGAGATGCCCTCCTCGTCGAAGCGCTCCTTCACGGCCCGCGTCACGTCCCAGTATACGTCCCAGTAGTCCGCGGTGCGCGCCCACGGGCGCACCACGAAGTTCACGGAGGAGTCCGCCAGCTCGTGGACCTTGATCACCGGGGCGGGATCGTCCAGCACCTTGGGGTGGTCGGCCAGGATCCTCTCCAGGATCGACTGGGCCTTCGCGAGGTCGTCGCGGTAGCCGATGCCGAAGGTGAGGTCCACGCGCCGGGTGCTCGTGCCCGTCACGTTCGTGATCACGTTGCCCCAGATCGAGCTGTTCGGGATCACCACCGTCCGGTTGTCCGGCGTGGTGATGGTGGTGGAGACCAGGCTCATGGCGTGCACCTTGCCCGTGATCCCGGACACCGTCACCACCTCCCCGATGTCGTAGGGCCGGTAGAGCAGGATCATGATGCCGCTCGCGAAGTTGGAGAGCGTGCCCTG
>JAOZQC010000159.1 GCA_029932425.1 Planctomycetota bacterium
TCGGCGGTGGGCATCCCGAACTCGTCCTTCACCCTCCACAGGACGTCCAGGTAGGGCAGGGCGGGCTTCACCATCACCACGTCCGCCCCCTCCTCGATGTCGAGCGCCGTCTCCCGCAGCGCCTCCCGGGCGTTCGCGGGATCCATCTGGTAGGCCCGGCGGTCGCCGAACCGGGGCGCGGAGTCCGCGGCGTCCCGGAAGGGACCGTAGAAGGCGGAGCAGTACTTGGCCGCGTAGGAGACGATCACCGTGTCCGGGAGACCGTCCTCGTCGAGGGCCGCCCGGATCGCCCCCACGCGGCCGTCCATCATGTCCGAGGGGGCCACCACGTCCGCCCCCGCCCGGGCGTACACCACGGCGGCCCGGGCCAGGAGCGGCAGCGTCTCGTCGTTCGCCACCCCGCCGTCCCGCACCAGCCCGCAGTGGCCGTGGTCGGTGTACTCGCACAGGCAGACGTCCGCCCACAGCGAGAGGTCCGGGACCTCCTCCTTCACGGCGCGGAGGGCCCGGGGGATGATCCCGTCCTCGGCGTAGGCGGGCGTCCCCGCGGCGTCCTTCGTCCCCTCCGCGGGGATCCCGAAGAGGATCACCCCCGCCAGGCCGAGGGCCCGCGCCCGCGCGCACTCCTCGACCAGGAGATCCACGGAGAGGCGGGCGCAGCCCGGCATGGAGGGGATCTCCCGCCGGAGACCCTCTCCCTCGGTGACGAAGAGGGGCAGGACCAGCCGGTCCGGGGAGAGATCGGTCTCCCGCACCATGGCCCGGAGGGCCTCCGTCCGCCGGAGCCGGCGGGGTCTCGTGATCGGATAGCTCATGCGAGGAACTCCCTGCTTGCCAGGGCGGCGAGGATACCCGCCCGGTCCGCGGTGGGGGCCACGGCGGCCCGGATTCCCCGATCCGCCAGGGCCCGGGCCGTGGTCTCCCCGATGGCCAGGACGGGCGCCGCCGCGAGGTCACCGCCCAGCCTCGCGAAGGCGTCCACCGCGGAGGGGGCCAGAAAGACCATGACGTCCACTCCCTCCGTGATCCCCGGGGGCAGCTCCTCCGCGGGCTCGAGACGGTAGAGGGGGAGGCGGGTGACCCGCGCTCCCGCCTCCCCGAGGATCTCCTCGAGGTCCCGCCGGGCGATCTGCGAGCACGGGAAGAGGATCCGCGCCCCCGCCATCCCGCCCCCGGCCGCCAGCGCCCGGGCCAGGGCCCGGGCGTGGTGCTCCGCGGGGACGAGGGAGACGACGCCGCCCCGCGCTTCCACCGCCGCCGCCGTGCCGGGCCCCACGCACGCGATCCGGGGCCCGGGTCCGAAGGGAAAATCCCAGTATCCCACGGCCCGGCGGCTCGTGAAGACAATCCAGTCGTAACCCGAGGGGTCGATCGCCGCGGGGAGCGGCACCGGGCGGACCACCTCGCACACCCGGACCCGGGCGCCCCGGGCCCGCACCTCCGCCGCCAGCCCCTCGTCCCGGGTGAGGAGCACGGTGAGCCCGGAGAGCGGCCCCCCCGTCACGGCCCCTCCCGGAGGGCGCGCAGCACCCGGTCCGCCCCCGCCGCCAGGAGACGCTCCGCCAGCGCCTCGCCCAGGGCGACCGCCCGGTCCGGGGTCCCCTCCGCCTCGTCCGAGAAGACCTCCCGGCCCTCGAGGTCCGTGACCACCCCCCGGAGGCGGAGGAGGCCCTCCTCCCCCACCTCCCCCAGGGCCCCCGCGGGTACCGTGCAACCGCCCTGGAGCCGTCGCAGGAAGGCGCGCTCCGCGCGCACCGCGGCCCGCACCGGGGCCACGTCCAGGACGCCGACCAGCCCGCGGGAGGGTGCATCGTCCTCCCGCGTCTCGATGCCCAGCGCCCCCTGCCCGGGGGCGGGAAGCATGATCTCCGGGGGCAGGACGCCCGCGATCCGGTCCGCCAGGCCCAGGCGGGAGAGCCCCGCCAGGGCGAGGATCACCGCGTCCGGCCCCCCGGGCTCCCCGGCGAGCCCGATCCGGGTGGGGACGTTGCCGCGCACGGGCACCACCCTCACGCCCGGGAACCGGGCCCGGAGCTGGCCGCTCCGGCGCGGGCTCCCCGTTCCCACCACCACGCCCGGCCCCAGATCCCCGAGCCCCACCCGGCCCACCAGGGCGTCCCGCACGTCCGCCCTCTCCGGCACGGCGGCCAGCGCGAGCCCCGGCGCCAGCTCCACGGGCAGGTCCTTCAGGGAGTGGACGGCCACGTCCACCCGCCGGTCGAGGAGCGCGCGCTCGATCTCCTTGGTGAAGAGCCCCACGGCGCCGGCCCCGGCGAGGGGCCGGCTCGGGAGCCGGTCTCCGGTGGTCTTCACGTGGACGATCTCCACCTCCAGGCCGGGATGGGCTTCGAGGAGGAGGTCCCTCACGTGCCGGGCCTGCCAGAGGGCCAGGCGGCTCGCGCGGGTGCCGATGCGCAGGGGCTCACTCACCGGGTTCCTCCGGCAGGTCGAAGATCTCCCGCAGGGGCGCGGAGAGGGCGGCGCCCTCCGCCTCGCCTCCCGCCTTCCGGAGGCGTTCCGAGGGGGTGTGCAGGAGGCGCTTCACGAGGGAACGGGTGAGGCGCTCCGCGGCCTCCCTCGCCTCGGGGGGCACGCGCTTCAGGTTGGCCTTGAGCTCCGCCTCCCGGATCTCCTCGAACCGGGCGCGGAGCGCCTTGATGGTGGGCACCACGGAGAGCCCGCGCCGCCAGGCGGCATAGCCCCGGACCGCCTCCTCCACCAGGGCCTCCACCCGGGGAACCGCCTTCCGCCGGAGCTCCAGGTTCGCGTCCACGATGTCCCGGAGGGCGTCGATGTCGTGGAGGAAGACGCTCGCGATCCTGGACGCGGCGGGATCCACGTCCCGGGGCACCGCGATGTCGAGGAGCAGGAGCATCCGGTCCTTGCGGGCCCGCATGGCCGCCCTCACCTCGTCCTCCGTGAGGATCGGCGTCTCGGAGGCGGTGGAGCAGACGACGATGTCCGCCTCCCGGAGGGCGGGCGGCACGCCGCAGAGCCCGCGCGGCTCGGCCTTCACCTCCGTGGCCACCTCCCGGGCCCGGCCGAGGGTGCGGTTGGCGAGGAGCATCCTCCCGATCCCCGCCGCCCGGAGATGCCGGGCCACGAGGCGCCCGGTCTCCCCCGCCCCCACCACGAGCGCGATGCGATCGGAGAGGTCCCCGTAGATCCGCCGGGCCAGCTCCACGGCCGCGGAGGCCACGGAAACCGCTCCCTCCCCGATCGCCGTCGAGGTGCGGGCCTTCTTCGCGGTCCGGGCCGCCACCTCCAGGGCCCGGCGGAGGAGCACCCCGGCGGCGCCGGCCGCGGCCGCGAGCTCCCCCGCCTCCTTCACCTGGCCCAGGATCTGGGCCTCTCCGAGGACCATGGACTCGAGCCCGCAGGCCACGCGCAGGAGGTGGCGCACCGCCTCGTCGTCGCGGTACCGCTCCGCCCGGCCCGGAGCGTCGAGCTCGACGCCCGGGCGGGCCTTCTCCAGGAGATCGAGGAGAACGCCCGGGTCCCCGTTCGGGGTCACCGCGTAGAGCTCGGTGCGATTGCAGGTGGAGAGAAGGATGCGCTCGGGCAGGCCGGCCGCCTCCTCCGCCAGGAACCGGCGCGCCTGGCCCGGATCGAAGGCCAGGGCTTCCCGGACCTCCACGGGAGCGGTGCGGTGGTTCACGCTGACGGCGAGGATCGGCATCGGTTCAACGGTGGACGTGCAGCGAGGGGAAGAAGAAGGCCACGATCACGAGGGCCACGAGGAGGACGGTGAACCCTCCCACGGACAGGAAGACGGTGTAGCGGCCGCGCCAGCCTCCCAGGAAGCGGACGCCGAGCCCCCCGGAGTAGAGGAGCCAGGCGGCGACGACGAGGAGGAACATGGGGTCCGCGGGCAGTGTTTCGAGCGCGTCGTGGCGGGCGGCCCATACGTAGCCGGCCGCGATCGTCACCGCCAGGAACGCCCAGCCCACCACCGCCGCCGTGTGGGTCTTGCGGTGCAGTACGGCGAGGGGGGGCAGGCGCCGGAAGAGGCGCCCGAAACGGTGCGCCTTGATCTCCCGGTAGAGCAGGAGGTAGAAGACGCCGTGCACGAAGGAGACGGTGAGGGCGGCGGTGCCCAGGACCCCCGCCAGCGTGTGCAGGCTGAACCAGGGGTCCGAGAGGTGCGGGTTCGCCGGCCCCTCCCGCCAGCGGAAGGCCACCGCGGGGAGCACCATGACGAAGGCCAGGGGCAGGATCAGGATCCCCGTGGGCCGGGAGCCTCCCCGGATCTCCACCGCGAGGTAGACGGCGACGATGGAGAAGGCCATGATCCCCATGGCCTCGAAGACCGTCCCCAGCGGGCAGCGGTGGGCGACGGCGGCCCACAGGCCGAGGTAGAGCAGGTGGGCGCCGAGGGCCACGATCACGAGGGGCCGCAGGAAGTGCCGGGCTCCCTCGGACCTTCCCACGAAGGCCACGATGCTGTCCGCGGCGGCCAGGGCGTAGCACGCGGGGAGCAGAACGGAGAGCACGTCGACGGCGGTCTGCATATGTCCCGAAGATAAGGTCTGACCCGGGAATCTCCGTCGAAACCACGGTGGCGGACGGCGGGGGGGTGCCCCTCGTCCCGCCCGGTCCCTCCCGGCGGTGTCCCGCCGAGAACGGCCTGGGGTCGACCGCGGCCCCCGCGCCGCGAGGAAGGCTCCCCGGGAGAGGCGGCTCGGCGCCCCCGCCCGCTCGCCGGATGAGAAATTCGGACCCGGGCCGGAATCGGGACGGTTATCTCGCCCTCCGCCCCCGGGGAGCGTTATCCTCCGGTCCGGAAGCGAGATGCCAGCTCTTCCCGTGGCCGGGAGCGGACCCATGAAGATCCTCTTCATTCCCTTCGTCACGCCGCCCGTCCCGGACGGCGATCCGGCGCGCGGGATCCTCACCAGGGCCCTCGCCCGCGACCTCGCGCAGCGCGTGGGCGGCGGGGAGGGGACGGAGGCGGTCTTCCGCCCCTTCGCCCACATGCTCGAGGGAAAGAGGGTCTTCGGCGTCTACGGCGAGCGGTGGCCGGCGAAGGAGCTCCGGCGGCTCGCGGAGGACGTGCCCGGGGTCGAGTACCTGGTGCACGGAGACCTCGAGCTGCCCGACCCCGTGAAGCTCACCGTGGAGGTGCTGCGGGTCCCGGCCATGGAGCAGGTCGCGGAGGAAACCTTCGAGGCTCCGCGGTTCGCGGGCTTCGACGTCGTGGCGGGTGCCGCCCGGTTCGTGCTGCGGTCCCTCGGTCTCCCCGCGGACGCCCCCGGGATCGGGGAGTTCCCGGCCCGGACGTTCGAGGGGTACGTCTGCTTGCTCCGGGGCCGGGAAGCGGCCTCCGGTCTCGACGGCTGGGGCGAACCGCAGGATCCCGAGGAGGTCTTCGAGCCCTTCTTCGAGGCGCTGGACCTGGAGCCGAAGATGGAGGCCGCGAAGGAAGGGATCTGCCTGGTGGCCGCGGCGGCCGCCGTGCGGGGAGTGGTACCCCTGCCCGCGGCCCGGGCGGCCCTGGACCGGTTGCTCGAGATCGACAGGCGGAGCTGGCAGGCGCACGCCGCCCGGGCCCGGGTGCTGGCCGCCCTCGGGGAGCACCGGGCGGCGGCGGAGGCCTGGCACCGGGCCCTCGAGATCGATCCGGGCCGGGCCTCCCTCCGATTCGAGCTGGGCCTCACCCTCCTCGCCGAGGGAAGGCCGGGACGGGCGGCGAAGACGCTGGAGACGGTGAAGTCCGACGCCCGGCTCGGGGGCCGGGCCCTCCTCCTCCTGGGGAAGATCCGCGCGGAGAAGGGGGACCTCGAGGCGGCCATGGAGTACTGGCGGGAATCCGCGGAGCGGCACCCCGAGGACCCCGAGCCCTGGGCCCTTCTCGGGCGGGCCCACTCCCAGCGCGGAGAGTTCGCGGAGGCGGAGGAGGCGTTCTCCCGGGCGCTCGCGGCGGGTCCCCCCGCCCCCCTGGCCCACCTCGGCTACGGCGTCCACCTGGCGGAGCAGGATCGCTACAAGGAGGCCCGGGAGCAGCTCCGGAAGGCGATCCGCCTGGGGGGAAGGAACCCCCTGGCGGAGCTGCACCTCGGCAAGTGTCTCGCCGCGGAGGGTGAGCGCCTCCGGGCCATCGAGTACCTGCGCCGGGCGCTGCGCGGCGACGAGACGGTGAAGCGCCTCGCCCGCGAGGCCCTCGACGACCTCACGAGCGCGGAGCGGCAGGCGAAGCTCCTGGAGACGCTGGACGAGGCGGTGGAACGCCCCGCCGAGGAACAGGTGGTGCTCCTCAAGGAGCTGATGAAGGAGGAGGCCGCGTTCGGCGAGGCCCGGGTCCGCTACGGCATCGCCCTGGTGGCGGTGGGCAAGCCCCGCGCGGCGGAGGCCCAGTTCCGCAAGGCGCTGAAGATCCTCCCCGAGGACGCGGAGGCCTGGAGCGGCCTCGCCACCGCGCTGCGCGCCCGGAAGAAGCTGAAGGCCGCCCTGGAGGCGCACGAGCGGGCCATCGACTTCGCCCCGAACCACGCCCCCTACCACCTGAACTACGCGGACACCCTCCTCCGGATGAACCGGGTCCGCGAGGCCGCCCGGGAGGTGGAGATCGCCCGCACCCTGGACCCCCGCCACCCTCTCCTCCCGAACTTCGTCCGCTCCGTGAAGCTCTTCCTCTCCGAGCAGGCCAAAAAGACGAAGCCCCGCTGACTGCAAACCTGGGGTACGGCCCTATGTGCTGCAAATCCAGGGTCAGGCCCCGGGCAGGGAGAAGTCTGGGTCTGACCCCATTCGGCGAGAATCCAAGGTACGGCCCCATGTGCCGCAAATCCGGGGTCAGGCCCGTCGTTGCTCGTGCCTCGCTATCCCTCCGGATGAGCAGGACGATCGCGGCCGGCAAGCCGGGAGACCGAGGAGAACCACCCTCTTCGCATCATCCGCTGCCCCTTCCTCCCGCCCGGCGGTCCGGGAGCAGCTTCCCGGGCGGATGTTCCCGAGACGGCCCGGGCCGAGCGCCGCCCCGCCTACCGGTGCCGGCCGCCCCGCGTCCGGTCATCGCCGCACCGCCTCCCCGGTAACCGGCCACGCCACGCGCCCCGGTAGATCGGGCTCCGCGGGTCGGACACGATCTCTCGACGCGGGGGCCGGGCCTCGCGGCAGGGGCCGGGAACCCGACCGTCGTGGCCCGGGAAGCGGGAAAAGTGAAAAAGCCGTGCCTGTCAGCGATGTTTCATGACGGGACATCTCATCGGCCGGGGCCCGAAGGGCATCCTCCACCGGGCGAACGAGCGCATCCGGGCGCATTGCCGGAAGAACCGCCGCATCC
>JAOZQC010000160.1 GCA_029932425.1 Planctomycetota bacterium
GATCCGGCGCGGTCCCGGAGGGAGAACACCATGACGCCGTGCCAGGCCATCATCATCGGGCGGTACTTCACGCTGCTGGCGTTGTTCTCCCTCTACGGCGTGCACAAGTACCACCTGCTCTACCTCTTCCTCCGGCACCGGAGGGAGAAGCCGGTGCCCCCGCGGAGGTTCGCGGAAGAGGAGCTGCCGCGGGTGGCCGTCCAGCTCCCCTGCTACAACGAGATGTACGTGGTGGAGCGGGTGATCGAGGCCGCGTGCCGGATCCGGTACCCCCGGGACCGCCTGGAGATCCAGGTGCTGGACGATTCCACCGACCAGACCACGGAGATCGCCCGGCGGAAGGTGGAGGAGATGCGGGCGGCGGGGCACCCCATCGTGTTCCTGCACCGGGACCACCGCCACGGCTTCAAGGCGGGCGCCCTGGCGGCGGGCATGGAGCGCACCGACGCCGAGTTCATCGCCGTGTTCGACGCGGACTTCATCCCCCACCCCGACTTCCTCGAGAAGACGATCCACCACTTCACGGACCCCGGCGTGGGGATGGTGCAGCAGCGCTGGGACCACCTGAACCGGCGCTTCTCCTTCCTCACCAACGTGCAGTCGATCTACCTGGACGGCCACTTCATCATCGAATCCACCGCGCGCTGCCGCTCGGGACGGTTCGTGAACTTCAACGGCACCGCGGGGATCTGGCGCCGCCGGGCCATCGTGGAGGGCGGCGGCTGGCAGCACGACACCCTGGTGGAGGACCTCGACCTCTCCTACCGCTCGCAACTCGCCGGCTGGCGGTTCGTCTACCTCCTGGAGGAGGGGACCCCGGCCGAGGTGCCGGCGGAGATGAACGCCTTCAAGAGCCAGCAGCACCGCTGGGCGAAGGGCACGATCCAGGTGATGCGGAAGCTCCTCCCGCGGATCTGGAAGGCCGACATCCCCCTCCTCACGAAGCTCGAGGCCACGTTCCACCTGACGAACAACCTGGCCTACCTCTTCATGGTCCTGCTCGTGGTCCTCATGCTTCCCGCCATGCTGATCCGGCTCGAGCACCACCTGGGCATGGGGGCCATGGTCTACGACATGGCCGTGTTCATCCTGGTCACGATCTCGTTCTTCTCCTTCTACTTCGTGAGCCAGACCGCGGGCGGCCGGAACTGGCGGGACACGCTCCGGTACCTCCCCTTCCTCACCGCCATGGGCATCGGGCTGGCCGTGAACAACTCCAAGGCGGTGCTGGAAGCCCTCCTGGGCCAGCCCTCCGCCTTCGTGCGCACGCCGAAGTTCGGCATCCGGGACGGCCAGGGGGGGCCCGTGCGGAAGAAGTACCGCGGGCTCCGCTCTCTCCAGCCCCTCGTGGAGCTCGCCCTCGGCGCCTACTTCGGGGTGATCCTCTTCACCACCATCCACTACCACGTGTGGATGGGCGTGCCCTTCACCGTCCTCTTCCTCGCCGGCTTCCTCTACATCGGTTGCCTGTCCCTCCTGGAGCAGCGCCAGGCCGCCCTCCTCCGCACGAACTGAAACACCGCTGACAGGCACGGCTTTTTCACTTTTCCGAAACACCGGTGACGGGCCCGGGTGTGTCACCTCCCGCAATCGCGGCTCCGCCTCCGGAACGGGCGCCGAGAGGCGTCCCCGGTTCCCCTTCAGCGAGAGGGGAGACGCCCGGGGAGGGCGACCCGGGTCTCCCAGCGGCCGTCCCCCTCCTCGAGCGCGTCGTAGAAGACCAGGCGGACGAGGTGGCGGTCCTCGGCGGGGCGGTACCCCCCGTCCGCGATCCAGAGGACGCACGGGGCCGGACCGCTCCCCGCGGCGAGAGCCCACTTCCGCATCTCCTCCGGATCGGGGTCTCCCGTCGCCCCGTCCCGGCGGGACGCGACCGCGGACAGATCGACCAGCGTCACCCCCGCCTCCCCGAGCTCCGCCTTCACCCGCCGGGACGCCACCCGGCCCGGGAGGCTTCCGTCGCAGGCCACGTAGAGCGCCTGGCGCCGGGGGTCCACCACCGCGGCCCCCGTCCTTCCCCGCCGGTTCCGGACGCGGGACACCCACTCCTCGTAGCGGCGAACGATCCCGCTCCCTCCGTCCGCCGCTTCCCGGACGCGCCGAACCTCGATCGGCATCTCCCCCCGGACCCTGCGGAGCGCGGCGCGCCGGGCCCGGTGGGCCAGGACGCCCCAGGCCACCACCGCGACCGCCAGCAGGAGGAGAACGGACACGAGGAAACGGACGCCCGCCCCCCGGCGGGAGGGAGCCGCTTCCCGGAAGGCCGGAGAGAGGGGCGACGGCTCCTCCTCTACCTCCCGCCCGGAGAAGGAGGGAAGGAGGCGCACGGGCATGGCGTCCGGGTCCCTCGACGCGGACACCGCCTCGAGGTCCCGGAGCATCTCCGCCGCGGACCGGTAGCGCTTCGCGCCCTCCGCCATGGCCCGGGAGACGATCCAGGAGAGGACGATCGGCACCGGGCGGGTGAAGCGGGACAGGGGCCCGCAGGCGGGGAACGAGCCCTCGAACAGGAAGTAGAGCACCGCCCCCGCGGAGTAGATGTCGAACCGGACCGCATCCACCTCCCGGACGCGCTTCCCGAGGACGGCGAGCTTCACCATCTCCGGATCCCGGAAGTACTCCGTGCCGTGGGTGGTGAGGGTGAGGGCGGAGGCGAGGGGAGTGAGCAGCCCGAGGTCCACGAGACGCACGCCCCGCTCCGTGACGATCACGTTGTCCGGCTTCACGTCCTTGTGGATGACCCCCCGCCGGTGGTACTCCTCGAGGATCCCCAGGAGCTCCCGCATCCACCGCAGGCAGGTCTCCCGGTCCGCGGGGGGCAGGCCCCGGGACGGATCCCGCCTCCGGTGGATCCGCGCCGCGGCCCGGGTCAGCGTCTCCCCCTCGTGGTAGGGCATCACGTAGTAGAAGTGATCCCCGGCCAGCTCGTGGTCGAGAACGATGCCCATCTCCCTCGCCACCGCCATGCCCCGGCTCTCCCGGATCGCCTCCCCGAGCCGGCTGCCCTCGGCGAGATCGAAGTACTTGAGGACCCGCTTCTCCCCCACCGGTCGCCCGCGCTCCACCCGCCGGACCACGAAGAGCCGCGCCGTCGATCCCCCGGACCCGAGGAGGCTCTCGATCCGGTAGCGATCCTCGAACGGGTACGTCCGGGGTCCGGGCCTCCGGAGGCCCGGGCCGGGCGCCGGGGCCCGTTTCCCCCGCGGCCCCGCACCGAGGAAACGGGCGAGCCGGACCCCGGCGGAGGCGAGATCCCGCCCGGCGCTGCGGAACCGCCGCCCCACGAGCCGCCACCGGGTGCCGGGCTCCTCTCCGAGCAGGGTGGCGAAGACCGCGAACACCGCTCCCACCGTCCCCGCGAGCACGTGCGCCGCGAAGCCGAGGAGGTCGCTCAGGGAGGCCAGCGTCCAGGCCGGGAGAAGGACCGGGGCGAGGAGGAGGGACCGGAGGACGCGACCCGCCCGGGTTCCGGCGCGGGTCCGGCTCATCCCCGCCTCCCCGCGAGGGAGAAGACGGTCCGGGAGATCGTGCCCGCCTCCTTCCGGCTCTCCTCCTCCCGGGCGCAGATCTCGGCCAGGGCCTCGTCGAACGCGGCGTCCTCCGCGGCGAGACGGGCCTTCCCGATCTCCTCGCGCTCCTCGGGGAGGAAGGAGTACTCGGCCACCACCTCCCGGATCGCCTCCCGGACGGCGGCCCGCGCCTTCCGGAGATGGCGGGAGACCGTGGCCTCGCTCACCCCCACCGCCTTCGCGATCTCCTTCGACCTCATCCCCCGCAGGATGCGGGCCTTGTAGATCTCGAAGGGGAGGAAGTCGAGGCGCTCCTCGGCCCGCCTCATCGCCCGGTACACCTTGGCCCGGAACACCGAGCGTTCGAACTCCTCGGGAGGGCCGGCCAGGCTCCCCGCCGGCTCGGCGGCGGGATCGATGGCCCCGGGTCGGAGGCCCCGGTTCCGCTTCGCGGCCCTCCGGTGGGCGAACTCCCCGCACACCACGTGGTGCGCGATCCGGAAGAGCCAGGTGGAGAACCGCGTCCCCCGCCCGGGGTCGAAACGGTGGATCTCCCGCGCCAGCCTGAGGAGGGTCTCCTGCGAGATGTCGCGGACCGTCTCCGGGGTGAAGCACCGCCGTGCGAAGCGGGTGACCATGCGCTCCAGGACGGGCCCGAATACCTCCCAGAGCTCGGTCCAGGCCCGGTCGTCCCGACGCCGGAGCCGATCCAGAAACGCGGAATCCACCCGCGGCAGGGTCACGAGCACCTCCCGGATCTTATTGTCCACTCCGGGCGGGAACTTTCACGTCCCGGGATGAAATCCCGCGGCCGAAGATCGCAAGAAACGGGCGGAAGGCGCGAAGCGAGGAGGTGCGAGATGTTCCGGCTCATCGGTCGCCTGTTCCGCTGGTCCCTCATCGGCGGTCTCCTGGTCTCCGGTCTCGTGGTTCTCCTGGGAGCGACCCGGGTCAAGACGGCGTTCTGGTCCGTCCGGGATCACCTGCGCGCCAACGTGGACGAGCTCGTGGACACCCGGGTGGCGCTGGAGCACGAGATCCGCCTGCTCGAAGAGGAATACCCCCGCCGGATCGCGGAGCTTCGCTGCCAGGGGAAGGCCATCGACCGGGATCTGGCCCGGTGCCGGCGCGACGCGGAGATCTGCGAGGAGGTGACGGCGATCTGCGGAGAGGACCTGAAGGGGTTGCGCGAAGCCCTGGAGGCCGCGAAGCCCCGGAGCCGCGGTATCGTGTTCCGCGGGGAGCGGCTCACACGCGCGGAGGCGCTGGCCCGCGCCGACCGGATCGCGCAGACGCTCGCCGTCTACCGGGATCGCCTGGCCGAACTGCGCGAGGAGTCGAAGATGCTCGAGACGGAGAGGACCCGGCTCGCGGTCCTCCTCGCGGACCTCCAGAAGGAGAGGGAGGCGTTCCGGGCGGAGGCGGGAAGCCTCCACCGGGAGATCGACTCCCTCGAGCGCAAGGAGCGCCTGGTGGAGATCGAGGAGCTCCGCCGCCGCCTCCGCCGCGATCTCCTCGCCGACCGGGGCGAGAGCCTGGCCGCGGTGAAGGCGAAGATCGAGGAGAGGAGGATCCGCCTCGAGGAGAAGCTCCGGACCCTTTCCCGGGAAGAGAGCCCCGGCGGCTACGAGGCCCGGGCCCGGGTCCGCCTCGCCTCGCGGTGAGGGCGGGGGAGCCCGCCCCCGCCCGCGGCGCCCGCGGCTCTCCGCCCGGAGCCTCCGGCTCCCCTCCCCCCGAGCCCCCTCCCCCGGCCGCCCCGCCCCCTCGAGGACCCCGGCCCTCCTTCCTCCGACGAACTCAAGCCCGCCGTCCCCTCGCGCCGATAGGGAACCCGGCATCCGGAGGCTGGGATGATCGTGTGGGGCGGGTGCGGGAGGCGCGTATGCCCGAGTCCCCTCGCCTGCTCGTCGTGGACGACGAGCACCAGATCGCGGATCTCTTGCACCGGTTCCTGGAGAGCCAGGGATACCGGGTCTCTCTCGCGTTCGACGGCGACGAGGGTCTCCAGGCCCTGGCGAAGGCCCGCTTCGACCTGGTGCTCACGGATATCCAGATGCCGGGCCGGGACGGCCTGAGCCTGCTGGAGGCCGCGCGGGAGAGGGACCCCGTCACCCCCGTCATCGTGATCACCTCCCAGAACTCCGTGGAGACCGCCGTGCGGGCGATGCGCATGGGCGCGGCCGACTACATCATGAAGCCCTTCAACCTCGACGCGCTCTCCATCTCCGTGGAGCGCGCCCTGGAACACCGGGACCTGGTGCTCGCCAACCTCCGGCACCAGGAGGAGCTCGAGCTGGCGGTGGAGGAGAAGACCCGCATGCTGCGGCTCGCCCTGAGCGAGGTCCAGGGGACCTTCAACGCCACCGTGGAGGCCATGGTGGGGTCCATCGAGGCGAGGGACTGCGAGACCCAGCACCACTGCCGCCGGGCGCGCGAGTACGCGCTGCTGCTCGCGCAGCGGATGGGTCTCAAGGGCCGGGAGCTTCGCGACGTGGGCTGGGGGAGTCTCCTCCACGACGTGGGCAAGATCGGGGTCCCCGACCACATCCTCCTGAAGCCCGGCCCGCTCACCCCCGAGGAGTGGGTGGAGATGAGGAAGCACCCGATCATCGGGTACCGGCTGCTCGCGCCCATCCGCTTCCTGCAGGGGGCCGCCCAGGTGGTCCTCCACCACCACGAGAGATGGGACGGCAGCGGGTACCCGTACGGCAAGGCGGGAGAGGACATCCCCCTCGGGGCCCGGATCTTCATGGTGGCGGACGCCGTGGAGTCCATCACCTCCCGCCGTCCCTACAAGCGGGCCTTGCCCTTCGCCACCGCGGAGGAGGAGATCCTGCGCTGCGCCGGCACCCATTTCGATCCCCGGGTGGTGGAGGTCTTCCGCGAGATCCCCCGCGAGGACTGGATCGCGGTCCGGGAGAAGTACATGCCGGAGCTGGAGGACTCCCACACCATGGCCTTCGAGGTGCCCGCCGTCCTGTGAGCCGGTGGGCGTCCGCCTCGCGGTAGAATGCAGGGGATGCGCATCTCCCGGATCATCCTGTTGCTCCTCCTCCTCGGTCCCGCCGTCGCGGCCCGGGGGGGGAAGCGGGAGGCCCCCCGCTGGACGAAGACGCAGACGGAGAGCCTCGTCGCCCTCGCCCGGGAGTACCTCGCCGTCCAGGCGAAGTTCGGGCGGCTCTACCGGGAGCGGGACGAGATCCTCGCCCGCGCCCGGGCCCTGGGTCCCTTTCCGAGAAAGCTCGCCAAGACCCTCACCCGGGAGCTGATGAAGGTCGCCCGCTCCGGTCCGAAGTCGGAGGGGAAGGGGACCTGCCGCGCGAAGTACCCCCCCTTTCCCGGCGTGTCCCACCTCACGGGAACGGGAGGCGGGAAGAAGGGGATCTTCTTCGGGCTGCACGGGGGAGGGCCGGGGGTGGGTGACGGGCGATCCGCGGCCGGCCAGTGGGGCGCGGCGGCCGGCAAGGGCCTGATCGGCGTCTTTCCCACCGCCAACCTCCCGGGAAGGCAGACGACCTGGTACTCCCCCGACGTGGAGCGCTTCGTGCTGGCCGTCATCCTCGAGCTGAAGCGCACGTTCCGGATCGACACGAACCGGATCTACCTGGCGGGCCACTCGCTCGGAGGCTCCGGGGCCTGGAGCATCGGGCTGAAGCACGCCGATCTCTTCGCGGGGGTGAGCCCCAATGCGGGGGGATGCCACGGCATTCCGCGGAGCCCCACGGAGAACCAGCTTCCCGA
>JAOZQC010000161.1 GCA_029932425.1 Planctomycetota bacterium
GAAGGGGAGGATCGCGTCGGCGATGGGCGCGAGGACCCTCGCCACGTAGTGGTCGTAGTCGAGGTCGGGAGGGAGCGCGTCTCCGGGCTCCACGGGCCTGGGCCCCGAGCGGGTGATCACGTAGCGGACCACGCCGCCGCGTCTCGTTCCCGCCAGGACCGCCGCCCTCACGTGCGGCGGCCGGGCCCGAACGTACTCGTCGGGGTTCTTGCGGAGGACCTTCCGGTACACGAGATCCCGGTCCAGGGCCCCCGTCCGGAGCCGCCGCACCGTGTCCCGCACGTACTCCCGGACGTCCTCCTCGGAGAGCACGCGCCGCAGGAGCTCGCGCTGGAAGCGGCGCCCCGCCTCCGGCCAGTCGCGGCGCACCGCCTCCAGGCCCACGATCTCGAGCCGGGTCCCGTCCTTTGTCTCCACCAGGCCCGCGTACCGCTTCTTGCTCCCTTCCCCGCCCCCCCGCACGTGGGGGAGGAAGAACCGCCGGTAGACGCGTTCCAGCTCGAGGGAGAGGTGGGACTCCACGCCGTGCTCGTCCCGCGCCCACCGGGCGAGCGCCCGGTCCACGCGTTCCCGCAGGCGGCGCCCGGCCTCGCGCGCCGATCCCGCGTCCGCGGCCCCGGAGAGAACGAAGAGGGAGTCGGTGTCGCCGTAGATCACCTCGAAGCCCGTCTCTTCGATCTCCCGCTTCGCGCGGGAGAGGACCTCCGCCCCGAACGAGGTCACGGCGTTCGCGATCCGGGAGTCGGCGAAGCGGCAGGTGGCCGTCCCCAGCACCCCGTAGAAGGAGTTCATGAGGAGCTTGATCGCCGTGGCCCGGGCGCGGTCTCCCGCGGCCCTCGCCTCCTCCCGGCGGGCCATGAGGTCCCCGATGAGCCCCGGCAGGATGCCTTCCCCCCGGGCGAAGAGCGCCCCGTTCGGGGCCCGGACGAGCCCCTCCTCCTCGTCCCCCACCATGCCCCGGAAGGCCAGGGGATCGATCCCGAAGGTCCGGATCACGGACGGGTAGAGGCTCCGGAAATCGAGAACCAGGACGAAGGGGAAGATCCCGGGCCGGGAGTCCAGCACCGTCCCCCCCACCACGTGGCCCGCCCCCGCCCCCGCCACCCCCGGCGGGGCGACCCGCCCCCTCTTCCGGAGCTCCCCGAGGTAGAGGAAATCGAAGGAGGCCACGGAGGCGCCCACCCGGTCGAGGGGCATGCCGGTGAGAAGGCTTCGCTCCACCGCGAGGGCAAGCGCTCCCGTGCGGTCCAGGATCTCGCGGACGAGCCGCGCGTCCTCGAGGTTGTAGCGGACGAGCCACTCCGGGTCCTCCCGGAAGGCCCGCTCGATCTCCTCCCCCCGGCCCCGGCCCGCGGCGAGCTTGCCCCGGCCGAGCACGGCCCGGGCCACCGTCTCCAGGCGGTAGTCCTCCACGGGAAGGCCCACGTCCCGCACGAGACCGATGGCGTCGAGCACCTGGCGGCCGGGGGCCGAGGCGCGCTTCTGCCGGGTGTAGGCCGCATCCTCCCGGAAGAGGATCCGGCCCTCCCCCCGGCCCAGCCGGAGCGAGACCCCCAGCTCCTCCGCCCGCCGCGCGAGAACGGTGAGATCGAAGTCCACGAGGTTCCAGCCGGTGAGGACGTCGGGATCGGTGGCGGCGATGCGGGCGGACAGCGCCTCGAGCAGGGCCCTCTCGGTGGGGAACACCGCGGCGCCCGGCACGTCCCGGTGGTGCCAGAGGAGCACGGCCTCCGTCCCGTCCCCGGCGAGAGCCACGGAGTAGACCATGGCCGCGCGGCGATCGGCCTCGATGTCGAGGGAGAGGACGCGAAGCCGGGGGGCGAACCGGGCGGGCCGGTAGCGCGGCCTCCGGAACACGAGGTCGGTCCACCGCCCCGCCGAGGCCTCGCCCTCCACCTCCACGGAGCCCCGGATGCCGTGGTCGATCATCACCCGGTAGGCGTAGCGGACGTCGGCCTCGAAGCAGGGGATGCCCGCCGCCTCGAGGGCTTCCCGGGCCGGGGGTACCTCGCGCGGCTCGCGGAAGGCCAGGCGCGCCACGGGCCGCCCCCGCCAGTCGGCGAGCTCCTCCTCCCGGTACGCCGAGAGCGGCTTCGCCGCGGCCCGGGCCGCCTCCCGGTGGGCGTCCGGCACGAAGAAGTAGGGCCGGACCCGGTCGTCCACGACGAGGACCGACTCCCCCCGGTCCGTGACCCCGTAGAGGTGGGCCACGGTGACGCCGTGGAGGAGGCGGCAGGTGGGCACCAGCACGAAGAGGGTCCGCCGCTCCGAGGGCATCGCGGCCCATGGTACGGAATCCCTCTCCGGCGGGAGAGGCCCGCCTCCAGAATGGGGGGCATGAAGACGGTCAAGGCGGAGCTCCGAGGTTGCGACCGGGACCTGGGCGCGAGTCCGGGCGCCGAACCCCTCCCCCTGGGCCGGGCGAACTCCGAGGTCTGCGCCCGCTACCTCCTCGGCCTCCCGCGCACGGAGGACGGATCCGCCTCCCTCGTGCTCACCGGCCGGGACGGGATGTGGCTCACCTTCTCCCGGCGCGACGCGGGGGGGATCGTCCGCCTCTCCATGAAGGACGGCGAGACGGACTACCGGCTCCCCGAGATCGCGGCCGTGGAACGGATCCGCCTCTTCGTCGCCCACCACGGCGAGGAGACGGAGCTCACGGAGGAGTTCCGGCTCCCGGAGGAGATGCGGCGGCGGATCGCAGCCCGGGAGAGCCGGATCGACGAGGAGCGGAAGGCGCGCCTGGCCGGGGCCGCCCCGCGCCGCTCCTTCGTCTTCCGCCCCTACCGGGCCGCGGGCCTGGCGAGCGGCGTGGTGGGGCTCGTGGTGGGAGCGGGGGCCGCGGTCCTGCTCTCCTGGTTCGGCACCGCGGGCTGGGTGATCGCGGGCGGTCTGGCGGGCACGGGCGTGGCGCTCGGTCTCATCCTCGCCTTCCGCTCGCGCGAGGTGGTGGTGGACCGGAGACGGGGGGTCCTGGAGATCCCCGGCGGGGAGGCCCCCATCGCCCTGGCCTCGATCGAGTCCGCGGACGCCGACGAGCACGGGAACGTCCTCATCGGGCCCCGTCCCGAGGCGGGCCGGCGGGTCCTGCGCCTCCGCTGCCCCTCCCCCTCGGAGGCCGCGGCCCTGGCGGAGGCCGTGAACGACGCCGTGGGCCTCCCGGAGGGCCGCCGGAAGCTCCTCCGCTACCGGAGGGCGGGACGGTGAGCCCGGAGGTCGCCGCGACCTTCTGCTACGGGACCCTTGCCGCGGGGACGCTCACCTGGCTCCTGGCGCTCCGGGCCCACCGCCGGGCCTTCCGTCCCGCGGACCTCCGGGAACCGGACCTGCTGGCCCGCTTCGAGATCGAGATCGACGCCCCGCCGTCCCGGGTGTCGGAGCGCGCCTCCGAGGCGCTGCGCACGGGAGGGCTCCCCGGCCTGGGAGGGGCCCTCCTCACCGAGGTCCGTCCCGACCGGATCGCCGGCGAGCTCTCGATGATCGCCCGCCGGGGCCCGGGCCGGAAGCTCGGCTTCGAGATCCATCTCCGGGACTCGACGGCGGGACCGGGCGCCGCGGCGGAGGTGGTCCTGCGGCGGAAGGGCGGGGAGGGCCTGCGCATCGCCTCCGCGATCCTCGTGTACCTCGCGGCCCCCCTGCTCCTGGCCACCGCCTTCTTCGTCATGCGTGCCTTCGTCCTCCCGAGCGACGATCCCAACCTCCGGGCGCAGGCGGTCCAGACGATCCAGATCGTGCACGTCCTCTGGCCCCCCTTCCTCCTGGCCCACTTCCACCGCCGCCTGGTCCGGGTCCTCCGGGAGTCCCTCGCCACCGTCCTCCGGAACGCGGCGTTCTGAGCCGGTGGGCCGTCCCGGGCGCAGATCCCTGAGAGCCGTGGCGGACGTCCCGGGAGAGCCCCCGCACCGCCCCGAGTCGAGCACCGGCCGGCCCTCCGGCGGGAAAACGCATGGGCCTTCGGACGCCTCTTGCTACCTTTCCCCTTGGGGCAAGGCAAGTGACGGGAGGGCGGTGATTGGCACGAGGGTCCCGCAGGAAAAGGAAGAGAGGGCGGCGGAAACAGCCTCCCGGCGCGGCTTCTCCCGAGAGGTCGCGGGACCGGGTCCGGCTTCTCCTCGAACGCGGCCGGACCCGGGAGGCGGTGGATCTGGCCCGGGAGTTGACGAAAACCCATCCAGGCGACGACTCGGAGGATCTCCTGATCCGGGCGCGCCTGGCCCGGGCCGGATCTCTCGCCGACGCCGGGCTGCTCCGGGACGCCCTCCGACTCCTCGACCACCTGGAGGTGAAGCATCCCCGGGCCCGGGAGGAAACGCGATGGCTCCGGCTCGCCATCGAGGTGCGGTCGGGTCGCCTGGACCACATCCTCCGGGAGCTGGCCGCCGCGGAAGCGGAGGAAGACGACGCCCGGATCGCTCGGGTGCACGACATCCTCCGGCGCGAGATGCGGAACCCCGCCATCGTGGCCGAGACCCCGCTCCTTCCTCCGGACCACCCTCTCCGGAAGGAAGCGGCGGCAGCGGCCCGGATCTTCGAGCGCCTCGTTTCCGGCCCCCAGGCCCCGAACGAGGACCCGCCGGCGGCCGCGGTGCCCCGGCGCTCGCCGTTCGCCCCCTGGGTCCTCGCGGGCCGCGCGATCCAGGCGGCCTACCGGAAGGACGTTGAGACCCTGCGCCGCCTCGAGCGTTCTCTCCCGGCCTCCTCCCCCCCCTCCCGCATCCTCCCCCTCCTGAAAGTGATGGCGGGTCTGGCTCCTCCCGCCGGTCTCGACCTCGCCGAGGGACGGGTGTTCGACGCCGTCGAGGGAGGCAGGGGCTCGCTCTCCCACCGGCTCCGGAAGCTCGAGAAGGAGATCGAAGAGGGCGAAGCCGGCGCCGCGGAGACCTCGGCCTTCCGCCTGGTCCGCGAGATCCGGACGCGGGACCCGACCCTGGTTCCCGAGTTCCAGAGGTTGCTCTGGGAGGCATGGGCCCGATCCGAGCTGCCCTTGGAGATCCTGGACGATGTCTTCACGGACACCGGCTGTTCAGAATCCGAGATGTACCGGTACTCCGCCCTGACCTTGGAGCGGCACGGGGCCCTCTACGCGGCCCTCGGAGCCTGGGATTCGTTTCTGGAAAAGGCCGGGACGCGGCTCCCTCCCCGGGAGATCGCGATGGTCCGCCTGCGGCAGGCCCGTCTCGCCGCGGCCTTGCAGGAGGATCTCGGAGCGGAGTCCGACGACCCATGGGAAGTCATCGTGGACCCCCTGCTCTTTCTCGACGCCGCCGCGGAGGCGTTTCCTTGTGCCCGGACCTTCGAGCCGCTCATGGACACCCTCACCGCCCGCGGTCGCAAGGAGGCGGAGGCCGTGGCCCTCCGGTGGCACGAGTCGGATCCCCGGGCTTTGGCTCCCCTTCTCCACCTTCTCCATTCCACGGAGCGACGCGGGGCGATCCGGAAGGCCCTGAAGTGGATCGAGAAGATCGAAGCCGTGGAGCCCTGTCATCCGGAAGCGAGGGGAGGCCGTTTCCGGCTCCTGCTCGCGGGAGCGACCTACCGGATCCGCCGCGCGAAGTTCCATCTCGCCCGGCGCGATATCGAGGATCTCCGGCAGACGCCCCGCGGAGCGGACCCGGAGTTTCAGTGTCTTCTCGACGGCCTTTCCTGGTTCGCGGCGGAGGGGGAAACCCAGCGCACCGCGACCCTCCGCTCGATGGACGCCGACCTCGGGGAGCACGGCACGGATCTTCTCCTCCGGCAGATGGAGCGGCAGCTCGGCGCGAAGCGGTTCGTCCCTCGCCTCCCTTCCCGCGACGGCCGGCCGCCGCCCGGCCGGGTCATCCCGATCCTGGCCCGGCTGGCCCGGGTCTTCATCGCGCTGGACTGGACGCTCTTCCCCCCGGCGGCCTGGAAAAAGGCGCTGCGAGCGGCGCTCGAATCCTGGACCGATCCCTCGGTGAGGGACCTCGATCCCCTCTGCCGGATCATGATGAACGAAGGGGAATGGGACATCCTCTACCTCCTCTCCGGGAAGGGCTTGCTCCACGGCGGCGCGCAGCGCTACCGGTTCCTCTTCTACCGGGGGCAGAGCTTCGTGGAGCTGCACGAGATGGACCGCCGCCGCTCCTGCCTGCGGGCCGCCCAGGAGCTGGCCCGGCGCGCGGGAGACCGGGAAACCGAGGCGGAGTCGAGGGACGGCCTGTTCCCGGATCTCCCCCAGATCGGGGTTCTGATGGACTTCCCGGCCGAGGAGGACGAAACCCCCCTCTCCCGGGAAGATCTCGCCCATATCATCGAGTTCGAGGCGAACGCCCCCCTCAAGAGGCGACGCCCGAGGAGACGGCGGAAGAAGATCCGGGACATCGCTGAGCTTTTCGACTTCTGACTTTTCCGGGAGGCGGCGAAAGGGATGGTGCAGATGGATCCGTACGACGTGCTGGGGGTGCCTCGCAACGCTTCGGCGGCCGAGGTGCGCCGCGCATGGATCGAGGGGGTGCGACGGCATCCCCCGGACCGGGACCCGGAGGGGTTTCAGCGGCTGCGGGAAGCCCATGACCGGCTGAAGGATCCGTGGTTCCGCTCCACGGAGCGACTCTTCGGCCGGTCCGATCTTTCGTCCCTCTCCGACCTGGCCGAGGTCTTCTCCGGGAAGCGGAGGTGGCTGGGCCCGGAGCCCTGGCTCCGGCTCATCGGCCGAAGCGAACGATGAAGTGGCCGGCGGATGCCGAAGCCCGGCGTCGCATGATCGAGGCGCTCCTCGCATGGGTGGAGGAGCTCGAGAAAGCCGAGCCCGAACCCGAGGGCCTGGACCCGGAAGTCGCGACGGACGTGCCGGATCTATACGCCACGGTCGCCGCCCTGGAGTCGCTGCGGCGGGAGGTGGGGATCCAGGGCCGGGCCTTCTCCCGTCTCGCCGAGGCCTCCCGGCAGGCGGACGCGGAGGCCGAGAAGCGGCTCCGGGAGAGCCTGCTCCGGGAACGCGAGGCCGGGCGCCGCGAGGTACTCGCGGGCTTGCTCGACGCCCGGGACCGGTTCGCGCGAGCGCTTTCTTCGCTGCGGGAGCAGGTGCCGCTGCTGACCGGCCGCCTTTTCCGGAAGGGGCGCCGCCGGGCGGCCCTGGCTGCGCTGGTGGAGGGTCTTCGCCTGAATCTCGAGTCCGTGGACGAAACGCTGCGGGAGAACGATTGCCGGGAGATCCCCGCCGAGGGACGACCATTCGACCCGAAGACCATGCGCGCGGTGGAGT
>JAOZQC010000162.1 GCA_029932425.1 Planctomycetota bacterium
CTCGAGTGGGCGGGAACCGCCGGCGTGGTGGCCGGCGGCCACCCCGAGCTCCGGGCCCGCGTCCCGGTGGTGCCGGGACCGGGCGAGGGAGGAGTGGCGGAGGCGATCCGCCGCTGGCTCTCTTCCGAAACCTGACCTCCGGGGCCGGGCCCGGCCCGTCACCACAGGCGCTCGAGCTCCTCTCGTCCCTCCACCAACCGGAAGGCGGCGTCCCCCGGCACGTCCCGGAAGACCTGCTCGGTCCCGGAAGGCCAGCGGACGGTGACGCGGTCGGCTTTCCGCGCCGCCCCGAGCCCGAAGATCATCCGCGGATCCCGGGAAGCGGCGAACGAGCCGGCCAGGTGCAGCTCGCGCATCTGGCGGATCCGTCCCCCCCCCGCCTCCACCGTCACCCGGGCGCCCACGGCGTCCCGGTTGCTCTTCACTCCCGCCAGGGAAAGGGTGAGGCCGTGGCCCCGCCGGGGGAGCCGGTTCTCCAGGAGGAGCGGCCGCTCGTTCAGGCAGGTGATGAAGACGTCCGCGTCGCCGTCGTTGTCGAAGTCCCCGAAGAGACAGCCCCGGCCGAGCACGGGGCGGTGGAGGCCCGGCCCGGCGCCCGCCGTCACGTTCTCGAAGCGCCACGACGGGGGCCCCCGGCCGAGGAAGAGGAGGGGCGTCTGGCGGTAGGTGCCGCCCATGAAGTAGACCCCCTGCCGGGGGGTGGGATAGACATGGCCGTTGCTGACGAAGAGGTCGAGCCTCCCGTCGAGGTCGAAGTCGACGAAGCCCACCCCCCAGGAGACCTTGTCCCAGCAACCCCGGCCCACGCCCGACACGGCGGAGACGTCCTCGAAGAAGAGGCAGCCGGGGGTGGAGCGGTTGCGGTAGAGGGTGTTCCGATCCTCGGCGAAGTTCGTGACCACGAGGTCGAGCCGGCCGTCCTGGTCGTAGTCGGCGGCGTCCACCCCCATGCCCGCCTGGGGGTCGCCGCTGTCCGAGACGGCGGTCCCCGCGGCGAGGGCCCGGTTCACGAAGCGGCCCGACCCGTCGTTGATCCAGAGGAAGTTCGCCTTCGAGTCGTTGGCCACGTACAGGTCCAGGTCCCCGTCGTTGTCGGCGTCGAAGGGGACCGGCTGGAACCCGTAGCTCGGCACCTGGTCCCGGAGCGCCGCGGCGGAGACGTCGCGAAACGTGCCGTCGCCCCGGTTCTCGAAGAAGAGATCGGCCTGGGGCGTGTAGCAGCCGGGTCCCGAGTAGCGGAAGATGCCGTCGATGGTCACGCCCAGGGGCTTTCCCCCGGTGGCCACCAGGAGCTCCTCCACGTCCCCGTAGTTCGAGACGTAGAGATCCAGGTCGCCGTCTCCGTCGGCGTCGAACAATGCGGCGCAGGTGGAGGCCAGGCGCTCGTCCCCCCCCACCCCCGCCCGGTCCGTCACGTCCGTGAAGGTGCCGTCTCCGTTGTTCCGGTAGAGGACGTTCCGCCCCCAGTTGCACACGTAGAGGTCGGGATCCCCGTCGTTGTCGTAGTCCCCCACGGCACCCCCGATGCCGAAGGAGGTGTCGCCCACCCCCGCGGCGGCGGTGACGTCGGTGAAGCGCCAGCCCCCGTCGTTCCGGAGAAGGCGGTTCCCCGCCCGGGGGTTCGCCCGGCGGGTGAGGGTCCTTCGCGCGGGGTCGTAGAGGAAGGAGTTGCCGTCCACGAAGTAGAGGTCGAGATCACCGTCCCCGTCGTAGTCGAGGCAGAGGCAGCCGCCCCCCTTCGAGAGGATGAGGAAGGGCTTCTCGGCGAAGACGCCGGTGTGGTTCTCGAAGGTGAGCCCCGCCTCCCGGGCCCGGTCGACGAAGCCCGCCGGGAGCGCCGGCCTCCGGGGACCCCCGGGCTCCCGCCGGCCGCAGCCGGCCCCGGCGGCCGCCAGCGCCAGCGAGAGCGCGACGGCCCGGAGCAGCGAGCGGCTTCCCGTGATCATGATCCGGTCCTCGATGCGGGCGGACGTGGCCCGTGTCCAAGGGTATCGGGGACGGGCCACCGGGCACAACCGGGAGCCCGGCGCTTTTCTCCTTCGCCCCCGTCCGGGTGCGGGGCCATTCCATCGGGCTCGCCCCCGGGAGGGAGTCTCGTTCGGCTTCCGGCGGGTGATCCCCGCCCGGGGATCGGAGACGGAGACGGTCCGCGTCCCCGTGCCGGGGGACGCGGCGGGTCCGATCGTGATCCGGGCCCGCCTCCTCTACCGATCCGTTCCCCCGCGCGTGGTGCGGGAGGTCCTGGGGGCCCGGGGTTCCGTGCCGGAGATCGTGGTCATGGCGGAGGCGGACGCGGAGGTCCGCGTGGAGTAGAGGAGACGGAGGGACCCGCGGCGCGGCCGGCGCCTCGGGGAAGCGTTCCTCCCCGGGACGGGCCGGGAGGCGGGATCAGGGATCGCCGAAGAGCGCCACGCAGGTGGTGAACCCGTGGAGGTGGTTCCGGTCTCCCACCGGCCCCACCTCTCCCTGGGCGAAGAAACCCGACACCGGGATCGCCCCCAGGTGGTCGCGCAGCCGCCCGATGTCGTGGTCCGGGCGGCCGAAGAACCTCGACCCCCGGCCGTTGCAGGTGAACATGAGGGCGGCGCGCGGCCCCCGGCCGTGCCAGCCGTCGTTCTTCTCGCGGTCGAGGAGGGCGCACAGGTCGTCGGTGGCGGCCCGGCCGTCCCGGACGTGGAACTGGATCGTCTGGCCCCGGCGCACGTAGTCGCCGAGGAAGATCGCCCCCGAATCGGGATCCACGCCCATGACGTTGCGGATGAGGAAATCGCCGGGACCGAAGGCCCTCTGGTGCTCGTTCATCACCACGCCCACGTGGGGCGCCGACTGGAAGAGCTCCCGGTCCTCCCGGGTGAGCTCGCGGAACATCTCCTGGACGCACCGGAGCGCGGGTTTTCCGCCCAGCTCGAGGACGGCGTTCCGGTCGCACTGGGTCACCACGTGGTGCCGGCCGATGGGACGGCATCCTTGCGAGACGATCGTCCGGAAACGCAGGGGCCCGGAGAGCATGACCCCGGCCGCCCCGTCCCGCCGCATCCGCTCGTTGATCAGGAGGAAGTTCCCGCCGGGCCCGCGGCCGCCGCTCGCCATCCCCCCCACCACCGGCACCCCGGGGCAGTCCTCGTTGAACCGCCGGAGGAACGCATCCACCGGCATGCTGTACGGCTCGCCCAGGAGGAGCACCGCGGACTTCACCCCGCAGGAGACGCAGAGATCCTCGGGATCCGAGGGGAAGCAGAACCCGTCCGGCGTCTGCTCGGCCCGGACGGAGAAGGGACGGATCCGCACGCCGGGCAGGGACGCCAGCCACAGGGTGGCGGAGGGAGCGTCCTCCACCTCCCGGCCCCCTCCGATGATCGCACCGCCGGTGCAGCCGAGCAGGGTGCGGACCCCCGTCCGCCTCACCACCTCCTCGCGGATGCGGGCGAGCTCGGGGACGTGGTGGGGGGTGAAGAACAGGAAGCCCAGGTCCGGTCGCAACCCGCCGAACGTGTCCTCCACGCCCGCGGTCAGCTCCGCCAGCAGTCGATCGGGCCCCCTCTCCGTGGAGAGGGATGCAAAGAACTCCATGGGCTCCTCCGGTCGAGCAGCGCGGGGATTCGACCGGATTCCGGGCGACTCGCCAAGAGATGCCCGGAACGCTCGAATGGGCGCCTTTCCGAGATCCGAGGAGGTCCCCATGGCCACCAGGGAGCTGAAGCCCGGACACAAGGCCCCCCGCCTTCCAGGCGCCCGTCCCGGGAGGAGGGACGCTTTCCCTGAAGGACCTGGCGGGAAGCTGGGTCGTGCTCTACTTCTACCCCAAGGACCACACCTCCGGCTGCACCAGGGAGGCGCAGGCGTTCCAGGCCGCGAAGGGCAAGTTCACCCGCCTGGGAGCGAGGATCGTGGGGGTGAGCAAGGACACGGTGAAGAGCCACGAGGGCTTCGCGGCGAAGCACCGGCTCACCTTCGCCCTGGTCGCGGACCCCGAGAAGAAGATCCACGAGAAGTACGGGGTCCTGAAGGAGAAGACCGTGTGCGGTCGGACCTCGGTGGGCACGGAGCGCTCCACCTTCCTCATCGACCCCGAGGGCCGGATCCGCCGGATCTGGCGCAAGGTGAAGGTGGCGGGCCACGTGGACGAGGTCTCCGAGGCCCTGAAGGCCGCCCGCAAGGAGTCGAAGCCGGACCTTCCCGGCCGGGGAGCGAACGCCGCCGATCGCCGGCCGCGGAGGCGGCAGGGCGAGGCGGGGCCCACGGCCGGCCGCCGGTCTCCCCGGGGGACGATCGTCGGGAAGGGACGGCCGCCCGCCGACGCCCCGGCGGGCGAGGCGAACCGGCGGGAGGGGGAGGGCGGCGCCGCGGCCCCTGGGTCCCGGGTCGGGCTCCGCGCGCGCGTTCCCCCGCGAGACGGGGATCCTCCCGGGACCCCCCGCGGTCCCGCGGGAACCGGAACGCGCGAAAGGTGAAAAAGCCGTGCCTGTCAGCGATGTTTCACTCAGGCGATCCAGACCGTCTTCCGGTTCACGAACTCGAGGATGCCCGCCCGGGAGAGCTCCCGGCCGTAGCCCGAGCGCTTCACCCCCCCGAAGGGGAGGCGGGGGTCGGACTTGACGATCCCGTTCACGAAGACGCAACCGGCCTCGATCCGGGCCGCGAGGGCCTCCCCCCGGGCCGGGTCGCCGGTCCAGATGCTCGCGCCGAGCCCGAAGTCGGTGTCGTTGGCGAGCCGGAGGGCGTGCTCCGGGTCCTCGGCCTCGACGAGGGGCGCCACGGGGCCGAAGGTCTCCTCGCGGAAGGCGGGCATCTCCGGGGTGACGTGGGTGAGCACGGTGGGCTCGTAGAAGAAGCCCGGTCCCTCCCTCCGCCGCCCCCCGAGCAAGAGGACGGCCCCGGCCCGGATCGACCGCTGGACCTGGTCGTCGAGCTCGTCCACGAGATCCTGTCGGGCCAGGGGGCCGATGTCCACGGACGGGTCCCGGGGATCTCCCACCGTGAGCCGGCCCATCCGCCGGGTGAGCGCGGCCTCGAAGGCCTCGAAGACGGGTTTCTCCACGATGAACCGCTTGGCGGCGATGCAGCTCTGGCCGGAGTTGATGGTCCTCCCCGTCACCGCGCCCTCGGCGGTCTTCTCGAGGTCGGCGTCGGCCAGCACGATGAAGGGGTCGGACCCCCCCAGCTCGAGGACCGTCTTCTTCAGCCTCCGGCCCGCCTCGGAGGCGACGCTCATCCCCGCGGGTTCGCTCCCGGTGAGGGTGGCCGCCTGCACGACCGGGTTCCGGAGGACGTCCGCCACGAGCGAGGAGGGGATCATCAGGGTGGTGAAGACCCCCTCGGGGAAGCCGGCCCGGCGGAACACGTCCTCGATGGCGAGCGCGCACCCGGGGACGTTGGAGGCGTGCTTCAGAAGCCCCGTGTTTCCCGCCGTGAGCGCGGGCGCCGCGAAGCGGAAGACCTGCCAGAACGGAAAGTTCCAGGGCATCACCGCGAGGACGGGACCCAGGGGATCGTGGCGGACGTAGCTCTTCCCCGCGTCGGTCTCGATGGTCTCGGGGGCGAGAAAGGTCTCCGCCTGCTCCGCGTAGAACTCGCAGACCCAGGCGCACTTGTCGACCTCGGCCCGGGCCTCCGCGATCCGCTTCCCCATCTCCAGGCACATGAGGTCCGCGTACTCGTCCCGGCTCTCCCGGAGGACGCGCCCGGCCCGGGCCATGAGCGCCGCGCGCCCGGGGAGCGGGACCTCCCGCCACTCCCGGAAGGCCTCGCCGGACCGGGCCACGAGGCGGGCCGTGTCCTCCCCCGTGTGCTCCTCGACCTCGCGGATCTTCTCCCCGGTGGCGGGATTCATCGAGATCATCGTCTCCTCCTCCCCGGGACCCGGCGTGGGCGCGGGTCCCGCTTTCCACGGCTCCGGCGCGCGGTCGCGGGGGCGGGGGCCGGAGTGATCCCGGCCCGCCCCCGGCGCGGCGCCCGGCCCGTCCTTCCCCCGGTTCCCGGGTCCCCCGAACCGCCGGCACCGGGCATCCTCATCGCTCCGCGACCCGGAGGACCGCCGTACCGCGGAGGCGGTCCCCGTCGATGTCCCGGAGGGCCTTGTGGACCTCGTGGAACGGGTACTCCGTCACCTCCGTGCGCACCGGGATCTCGGCCGCCGCGCGCAGGAGCTCGATGCCGTCCTCCCGGGTGTTGGCGGTGGTGCTCGTGAGCACGCGCTCCCCGAACACGCAGGTCGGGTAGTCCATCTCCGGGATGGGGCTCATGTGGATCGCCGCGGAGGCCACCGTGCCGCCCCGGCGCACGGCGCGAAGGGCCCGCGGGATCAGCTCTCCGGCGGAGGCGAAGATCACCGCCCGGTCCAGCACCTCCGGGGGGTCGTCCTCGGGCCCTCCCACCCACACCGCCCCCATCTCCCGGGCCATCTCCCTCTGCCTCTCCCCCCGGGTCACCACGTGCACGCGGTTGCCGCGGTGGAGGAGGATCTGGATCGCGATGTGGGCCGCGGAGCCGAAGCCGTAGATCCCCACGTTCTCCCAGACCCCGGTGCGGGCGCGCCGGAGCGCCCGGAAGCCGATGATCCCCGCGCAGAGCAGAGGGGCGGCGTGGGCGTCGTCGAACGCGTCCGGGATCGCGTAGGCGAAGTCCTCCCGGACCAGGGCGTACTCCGCGTAGCCGCCGTCGGCGTGGAAGCCGGTGAACCGCGCGTTCGGGCAGAGGTTCTCGTCGCCCCGCGTGCAGTCCGGGCACCGGCCGCAGGTCTCCCGGAGCCAGGCCACCCCCACCCGGTCCCCGATCCGGAACCGGCCCGCCTCCGCCCCCAGGGCATCCACCACCCCCACCACCTGGTGCCCCGGGATCACGGGGTAGGAGGGGGGCGTGATCTCGCCGAGCACGGTGTGGATGTCGGTCCGGCAGAGCCCGTTCACGAGCACCCGCACGCGCACCTCCCCGGGCCCCGGGGAGGGCACGGGCGCCTCCACGAGCTCCAGGGGCTCGCTCTCGAGCGGCCCGGGCCGGGACAGCCGCCACGCAAGCATGGGAGAAAGTGTAGCGGTTCTCCCCGCCGGAGGGGGTCAACGATTCGCGAGGGCGGCCCGGGCGGAGCGGTACCCCCCGCTCTCCACGATCGCCCCGTCCGCGGCCACCGCCCGTTCCAGGTCCTTCCGGGCGGCGTCCCGGTCCCCCGCGGCGAGATGAGCCCGGGAGAGCCGGAA
>JAOZQC010000163.1 GCA_029932425.1 Planctomycetota bacterium
CCGCCCCCGGGGCGGGGACCCCCGCCGCCCCCTTCTCCTACACCGCCCCGGAGGGGTGGACGAAGGGGAAGGACCGGCCGCTGCGGATCGTCACCTTCCATCCCGGGGGTGACGCGCGGGCCGAGTGCTACGTCACGATCCTCCAGGGGACCGCGGGGGGGGTGGAGGCGAACCTGAACCGGTGGCGGCGGCAGATGGGGCGGGAGGGCCTCTCCGCGGAGGCGATCGGGAAGCTCCCCAAGGTGCGGGTCCTCGGGCGCCCCTCCCCTTTGCTCACCGCGAAGGGGTCCTTCCGGGGCATGTCCGGCCCCACGGAGGAGGGGTGGATGCTCTACGGGGTGGTGACCCCGCTGGGCGACCGGACCCTCTTCGTCAAGATGACGGGTCCGGAGAAGGTCCTTCTCCGGGAGAAGGCGAACTTCATCCGCTTCTGCGAGTCCTTCCGATGATGGCTGCGATCCTCCGGAAAACGTACCGGTTCCTGGCCTCCTACGCGCTGGCCGGCGTCCTCCTCGGCATCCTCGCCGTCCTCACCTACCAGGGCACCCTGGAGCAGGTGGACCTCGGCCTCTACGCGGTGCAGAAGAAGTACTTCGAGTCCGCGTTCGTGGTGACGAGGCTCTTCGGGGTGATTCCCCTGGCCCTTCCCGGGGCCTACGTGGTCCTGGGGCTCCTCTTCGTGAACGTCATCTTCGGGGGGATCCTGCGCCTGCGCCGCTCGTGGTCGAGGCTCGGGCTCTACGTGACCCACGTGGGGATCGCCTTCCTCCTCGTGAGCGGTTTCATCACCTTCTACTTCGCGGAGCACGGCTACCTGCGGCTCTGGGAAGGCGAACGCTCCGACGAGTACGTGAGCTACTACGACTGGGAGGTGGCGGTGGCCCCCTCCTCCACCGGGGGCCCGGTGACGGAGCTGCTCATTCCCCAGGAGGAGTTCAAGGATCTCGCCCCGGACGAGATCCGGACCTTCACGAGCGAGGCCCTCCCCTTCGACCTGGCGCTCGCGGGCTTCCTGCCGAATGCGGAGCCCCGTCCCCGGGGGGCCCCGAACCCCGGCCGCGAGCCCCTGGTGGACGGGTTCTTCCTGAAGCCGCTCCCCCCGGCGAAGGAGGCTTCGGCGAACCTGGCGGGCCTCCAGGTGGCGATCCGGGAGAAGAAGAGCGGGAAGACCCGCCGCGGTCTGCTCTGGGGGGGGGAACGCCATCCCCTGGTCTTCGAGGTGGACGGACGCCGGTGGTCGCTGGATCTCCGGAAGAAGCGCCGGAACCTCCCCTTCACCGTGGTCCTCGACCGGTTCATCCACAAGACGTATCCGCGGACGATGATGCCCAGCGAGTTCACGAGCGAGATCACCAAGATCGAGAAGGGGGTGGAGAGGCCGCTCCGGATCACCATGAACGAGCCTCTCCGGCGCGGGGGATACACCCTCTACCAGTCGGGATGGGGGCCGGAGAACGCTCCTCCGGGGAGCCGGCACTTCTCCGTCTTCGCGGTGGTGCGGAACCCGGCGGACCAGTTCCCCCTCCTGGCCTGCATCGTCATCGCGCTGGGGCTCCTCCTCCACTTCGTCCCGAAGTTCCTGACGTACCTCGAGAGGCAAGCGGAGAAGCGGTCATGAAGAGAGCTCTCGCCATCTGCGGCGTCCTTTCGGCCCTCCTCTTCCCCCTGGCGGCGCCCGCGTCCGCGGGGGGGTCGGCCGCGGCCGGGAAGTGGACGGAGGAGACCCTCCGCCTCGCGGCGAGCCTGCCCATCCAGGACGGGGGGCGGGTCAAGCCCCTCGCCACCTGGGTCCGCTTCCGGCTCCTCGCCACGAGCGGCAGGACCTCCGTGAGGAACGCGGAGGGGGGGAAGCTCTCGGGCCTGGAGTGGCTCCTCGATACGCTCTTCTTCCCGGACGCGGCGCGGCGCTACCCCGTCTTCCAGGTGGACGACTCGGCGGTGCTGGACGCCGTTCACCTGGGGAGCGTGGTGAAGAAGAAGCGGGACCGCTACTCGTACGCCGACCTGGCCCCCGGCCTCTCCGAGCTCTTCCGGCGGGCCACCCGGGTGGAGGAGATCCCGGCGAAGGAACGGGACACGGTGCAGGAGCAGATCCTGAAGCTGGCGGTGAACGTCTCGGTCTACGAGCGGGCGCTCCACTTCCTCGACTTCGTGCGGGATCCGAAGCGGATCACGGACCGGAACGTGGGCACGCTCCTCGCCTTCCTTCCCCCCACCGGCGGCCCGGAGGAGCGGCCGGCGTGGTTCACCCCCGCGGAGGTGGCCCACCTCGCGTCCCGGGGAACGAACCTCGATCTCGGTCCCCAGAAGGAGATCCTGAAGGTGCTCTCCGCCCTCGAGGAGGTGAAGGGGGACCCGGCGGCGTTCCAGGCGAGGTTCCGGGAGCTTCACGACCGGGTGGTGGGGCCGGCGAAGGCCCGGGGGGAGTACCGCACCGTCCCCCTGGAGGTGGCCTACTACCGGTACCGGCCGCTGACCTGGAGCCTGGTGCTTTTCTTCGTCTCCCTCCTGCCCCTCCTGGTGGTCTGGTTCCGGCCCCGGGCCCGCTGGGTGGGTCGGGCCGCCACGGGCCTCGTCGCGGCCGCCCTGGCCTTCCTCACCGCGGCCATCGTCGCGCGCTGCCTCATCCGGGGGAGGCCCCCGGTGAGCACCCTCTACGAGACGGTGCTCTTCATCACCGCCACCGCGGGCCTCGCGGCCCTGGTGATCGAGTACGTGGACCGGCGGCGGATCGCTCTCGGGGTGTGCGCCGTGCTCGGCGTCCTGGGGCTCCTCGTGGCGAACAGCTACGAGACGGTGAAGGGGCAGGACACCATCGCTCCCCTCATCGCGGTGCTCAACACGAACTTCTGGCTCACCACGCACGTGCTCACCATCGCCCTGGGGTACACGGCGGGCCTCCTGGCGGGGGCCATGGCCCACGTGTACCTGCTGGGGAGGCTCTTCGGATGGAAGAGGGGCGACCCGGGATTCTACCACGACCTGGCGAGGGTGGTCTACGGCACGATCTGCTTCAGCCTGATCTTCTCGCTCGTGGGCACGATTCTGGGAGGCGTGTGGGCCAACGACAGCTGGGGGCGGTTCTGGGGATGGGACCCCAAGGAGAACGGGGCGCTCCTCATCTGCATCTGGCTGCTCCTCACGATCCACCTGAAGCGCGGGGGCTACCTGCGCGACCACGGCGTGTGCCTGGCCGCCGTCTTCGGCAACATCGTGGTGGCCTTCTCCTGGTGGGGGGTGAACCTCCTCGGGGTGGGGCTCCACAGCTACGGCTTCACCAGCGGCATCAAGCGGAGCCTGGTGGGCTTCTACCTGCTGGAGGTGCTGGTCCTGGCCCTCGGAGCCGCCGCCTGGTTCCGGCACCGTCCGGGGGCGGTCTGCGGGAGCGGAACCGGCTCTTGACCCGCATTTCTCATCCGGCGTGCGGGCGATGGCTCCAAGCCGGTGCTGGGAACAGAGTTCCATCGGAGGGCGGAACCCCTGGTCCACCCCAGGCTGTTTTCGGCGAGAGACCGCCGTCCAGGGCCAGGCGCGACGAGGAGTCGACCCTTTATGGGTCGATGACGAGGAGCAACACCGCCAAGGGCGGCGAGATCCGCCGAAAACCGTGCGTCCTGATGAGAAAATGCGGGCTAGCCCCGGAGCCACGGAAATGCGGGGAGCGGGCGGCGATTCCGTTACCATCGTCGGGCTGGAGACCGCGCGCGCCCGGAGGAACCGGGGCCGCGCGCCCGGCGTCCGGCAGGTTTCGGGCATTTCCTCGATGGAGATCTCGCTCCCACAGGCCGCGCACCTTCTCGGCATCCCCGAGCAGACCGTCCGGCGCTGGGCCCGGCAGGGGAAGCTCCCCGCCCTGGAGTCGGAGCACACATTCGTCTTCCGCAGGTCGGAGCTCGAGAGGTGGGCCCGGCGCCACGGCATCACCCTCGTGGAACGGCCCGCGAGGAGCGAGGACGAGGCCCCCGCCGAGCCGAGCCTTCCCGTGGCCCTGGAGCGCGGGGGGTTTCTCCGGGACATTCCCGGGGATGACGTGCCGTCCGTGCTGGAGGCGACGGTGGCCCGCATGCCCCTGCCCCCGGAGGCCGACCGGGAGGACCTGCTCGAGCGCCTCCTCCAGCGCGAGGAGCTCGCCTCCACCGGGGTGGGACACGGGATCGCCCTTCCCCATCCCCGCGTCCCGGTGGAGTGGGCGCCTCCCGAGGGGATGGTGACCGTCTGCCGCCTCGCCGGGGAGGTGGACTTCCAGGCCCTGGACGGGCGGCCCGTCTCGATCCTCTTCGTCATGCTCTCCCGGGGCGCCCCGTTCCATCTGAAGCTCCTCTCCCAGCTCTCCTTCCACTTGCGCGACGAGTCCTTCCTCGCCTTTCTCCGCCGCCTGGAATCGATCGAGGAGCTCATCGCGGAGGTCACCCGGAGGCACGACCGGCTCGGCGGGGGACGGGGCACGGCTCCATGAGGGCGGCCCGCTCGCCTCTCTTCCGCCGACTCCCCCACCAGGTGGACGAGCGCCTCACGCTCATCATCTGCGCCGCGGTGGTGGGGGTGGGAGCCGGTCTCGGGTCCGTCCTCCTGAACGAGAGTCTCGCCCTGGGAGGGTCGATCCTCCACCCGTTCCGGGGCCGCTGGTACGGTCCCCTCCTTCCCGCGGCCGGCGCGTTGACCGCCGTGATCATCCTGAAGTTCCTCTTCCACGAGGTGGGCGGCCACGGGGTCCCCGAGGTCCTCTACAGCATCTCCCGGAAGGGGGGGCTCCTCCGCCTCCGGGCCAGCGTCTCCCGCCTGGTGGCCTGCGCCCTCACCATCGCCAGCGGGGGGTCCGCGGGCCCCGAGGCCCCCGTGGTGATCAGCGGAGCGAGCGTGGGATCCAACACCGCGAACCTCTTCCGGATGAACGAGCGGCAGCGGACGGCCATCGTGGGGTGCGGCGCCTCCGCGGCGATCGCGGCGATCTTCAACGCCCCCGCCACGGGCATCGTGTTCGCCCTGGAGGCGATCATCGGGGAGTGGACCCCCATCAACCTCGTCCCCATCGCCATCGCCTCCGTCCTGGGAACGGAGGTGAGCCGGGCGTTTCACGGCAACCAGATTCCCTTCGAGCATCGGGTCTTCGAGGTGTCGGGTCTGGACCTGGCCACGTGCGTGGGGCTCGTCCTCTTCACCGCCGCCGCGGCCGTCCTCTTCGTCCGGGCCCTGCGGATGTCGGAGAGACTCTTCTCGCGCCTGCCCGCCAACATCTACCTCCGCGTCGCCCTCGGCGGCCTGGCGGTGGGGGCCCTGGGCATTCTCCTCCCGGAGGTCCTGGGAGAGGGGTACGAGGTGACCCGGGAGATCATCGAGGGCATCCACGCCCCCGGGGTGCTGCTCATCGGAACGATGGTCCTCGCGAAGATCCTGGCCACCACGTTGACCCTGGGTTCGGGCGGCGTGGGAGGGGTCTTCGCCCCGTGCCTCGTGGTGGGCGCCTTCACGGGCCTCTTCTACCAGCGGGGTCTCACCGCCCTCTTTCCCCGCGTGGGGTGGGCCGGCGAGGGGTACTTCGGCCTCCTGGGCATGGCCGGGGTCACGGCCAGCGTCATCCAGGCCCCGCTCACCGGCATCTTCCTCGTGATGGAGATCACGGGCGGCTACGACGTGCTCGTCTCCGTGGTGCTGGTGGCCGTTCTCTCCGCCACCCTGAGCCACGCCTTCGAGCCCCACTCCATCTACCACGAGAAGCTCATCGCCCGCCGCCAGCTCCTGCGCCCCCGCACCGACGCCCGCATCCTCTCCGAGATCACGGTGGCCGAGGTCCTGGAGCGGGACGTCCACGTGATCCCTCCGGACATGCGGCTCGGGGAGTTCGTGGAGGTCGTCCGGCAGTCGCACCGGAACTACTTCCCGGTGGTGGACAGGGGAAACGGGAAATTCGTGGGGATGGTCCATCTCGACGACGTACGCTCCTACCTCTTCGATCCCACCCTCTACGATTCGGTGGTCGTGGAGGAGTTCATGCGGCGGGGCGTACCGGCGGTGTCCTACGAGGATGAGCTGCCCGACATCCTCCTGAAGTTCGAGGAGACCGGCTCCTGGAGCCTCCCCGTTCTGCACCGGGGGGTGTTCCTGGGGCTGGTGTCGAAGTCCACTCTCCTCGACCACTACCGCCGGGAGCTCCTCGCCCAGGAGAGCGATTGACCATGCAAGGCGAGATGCTTCACGTCTTCCGCAACACCCCCTTCGGCCGCGAGAGCTTCCTGCAGTCCCTCTACACCAGCAAGCTCCTCTCCTACCATCTCCGGATCTACATCCCGAAGGTGAGGGAGTTCCTCCTCTACTTCCCTCTCACCGTGATGACGGTGGAGCTGGACCACGCGTTCCTCCGCGACCCCGCCACGGCGGAAGCCCACGCCCGGAGCCTGATCCGGGAGGCCGGGGCCGACGCGAGCTTCTTCGTCCCCAAGCAGTTCACGGCCGAGACGCTGCCCGACATCCCCGTGGACTTCAGCCTGATGACCTGCCCCCGCACCCTCACCGACCTCTCCACGAAGATCGGGCTGGGCTACCTCGGTCCGAAGGTCCGGCAGCTCATCCAGAACGCGGAGTTCCCGGTCCTGATCCCCACCCCCGTCTTCAAGGCCTGGAAGCAGGTGGTGGTGTTCTTCGGCGGCTCGCACAACGCGGGGCTGGCCCTCCGCGTGGGGCGCGGCATCGCCCGCAAGACGGGCTTCCCCCTGAAGATCGCGACCATCGGGGAAGGCCGGTCCCGGGAGGACTACCTCCGGGACCTGGAGAGCTACGCGGCCCGGGAGGCCGTGGAGACCGGGGAGGTGGAGTGGCTCTTCTTCGAGGGGGGGAAGCTCGAGCACAACCTCTACGACATCCCCCACGATGCCCTCCTGGTCATCGGCGCCTACGGCCACGGCCCCGTCAAGGAGGTGGTGTTCGGGAGCATGATGGAGCGCGTCCACACCATCCTCCCCAACAGCATGGTCGTGGTGGGCCCCCACTACGCCGAACCCTGAAAACCTGGGGTACGGCCCCATGCCCTGCAAATCCAGGGTCAGGCCTCCCTCCGCGCCATGGCCCTTCCCCCTTCCCGCGCCGGATCCCGGCTCACCGCCCCCGGATCTTCGCCCAAAAACCTGGGGTACGGCCCCATGCCCTGCAAATCCAGGGTCAGGCCTCCCTCCGC
>JAOZQC010000164.1:0-2603 GCA_029932425.1 Planctomycetota bacterium
GGTCTACTGCGGCGCTCCCAACGAAAACGTCTTCCCGGGCTTCTTCACCACCCTGCCCGGCGCCTTCCGGCACGTGGACGAGACGATCGAGAACACCGGCCGCGGCCGGATCCTGAAGCCCGCGGACGTCTACCTCCACTTCTACAGCGTGGAACGCCCCGCCCGCCTCGCCGTGATCCACCGGCTCCTCCGGAAGTGGGCGTTCGAGCGGCCCACCGCCCCCGTCTTCGCTTCCACCTACGCGGCGGCGGTGACCTCCGCCCTCACCACCGCCCGGGTCCTCCGGACGCCCCGGGGCTTCCGCTTCCGCGGCTTCGGCGCCTGCCGCACCGCCCGGATCGACGGGGAGACCCGGACGGTGGACTGGGACGCGAGCCCGGGGATCCTGGGGGCGAGGAGGATCGGGGACGCCCTCTATCTCCACCTGGCCCGGCCCGACGCGGAGGTGGCCTTCTCCCCCGGCGCCCTCCCGCGCCCCCACGTCCTCACCGCGAACCATGTCCTCCGGGAGGCGCACCGCGACGCCCGGGGGGTGTCCGTGATCTCCCGCTCCTTCGCCCGCCGCGTGATCGTCTTCGCCGGCGTCCCCCCCCGCGGAACGGTGGAGGTGACCGTGGACGGGGCCCCGAGCCGCCGCCGGGCGGACGCCGAAGGGCGGGTCCGCGTGGTCCTCGAGAAACCCGGGAGCTCCCGGGTGGAAGCGAGGATCCCGTGAGTCTCTCCTGGAGCGGCGTGCTCTTCTTCGGCCTGCTCTCCCTGGCCGTGCTCCTCCTCATCGCCACCTACGACACGGCCCCGGACGTGACGATCGATCGCCACACGGGCCGGGTGATCGCTCCCGTCGCCGGCGGGGCCGAGCCCCTCGACGCCCGGCGCCTGCTCGCCCTGGCCCGGGACCTCGGCGACGCCCGGGCCGCCCTCTCCCTCATCCGGAGCCGCCGGGACCTGGTGCCGGACGCGGCGAGGCTCGCGCCCGCCGCCTGGGCGCTCTCCCTCGAGCTCACCACCCCGGAGGAGGCGGCCCGCCGGTTCGCCGCCGAGGGGAGGCGGGAGCAGGCGGTGCGGGAGTACCGGGCCGCCCGGGAGGCCCTGGACCGCTGGTTCGCCGCCCCTCCTCCCCTCCCCCGCACGCTCGAGATCCTCCGGGCCCGGGAGCTCGACGCCGAGATCGGGGCCGCGGTGGAGGCGTTCTTCGCGCCCCTCGCCCGCGGGGAAGAGCGGGGCGGGGTCCCCGCGGCGGGGGGAGACGGCCCCGACCGGGAGGCCGCTCTCGCCCTCGCCGCCGCGGGAGGGGATCCCCGCCGCGTGCCCCCGGAGACCGCGCGGCGGGTGGCGGAACGGTTCCGGGCGGCGCACCGGCCGCGGGCGCGGATGCGCTGGCTCCTCCGGGCCTTCGCCGCCCGGCCGGCCTCCCCGGAGACGGCGCTTGCCCTCGCCCGGGCCTGCCTGGACGCGGGGCGGCGGGGAGAGGCCCTGGTGGTCCTCTCCGCGGCCTGCCGGGCGGGGGCCGACGGCGCCGAGATCCAGAGGCGGCGGGCGGAGATCGCGGGCTGGCTCTCCCGGGCCGCGGAGGAGGCGGACGCCCTCCAGGCGCTCCTCCGCCGGGAGGAGAGTTCCCGGGTCCGCCGCCGGCTCATTGCCCTCTTCCGCTTCCTGAACCGCCTGGAGGAAGCGGTGCCCCACGCCGTGCGCCTGGCCCGGACCGAGGACCGGCCGGAGGCCCGCGGGGAGGCCGCGGACCTGGCGCTCGAGGCGGGGGATCCCGACCTGGCCCTCGAGCTCCTCGAGGAAGCCGCCCGGATCGCCCCGGACCCCCGCCCCTGGCGGGAGAAGATCGTCGCCGTCTGCATCGACGACCTCCGGGTGGACCGGGCGATCCGCGAGCTCCGGGACCTGGCCCGGCGCTGGCCGGAAGGAGACTACCGGGTCCGCCTCGAGCACCTGCTCCGGCGGGCGAACCGCAAGCGGGAGCTGGCGGACCTCCTCCTCGAGGAGCTGGCGCGGGAGGGGACCCCCGATCCGAGGCGCGAGGCGGAGGCCGTCACCCTCTGCCGGGCGCTGGGGCGGATCGACCGCGTGCGGGAGATCGTGAAGAAGCGGGTGGACCGCGTGGAGGACCCGGGCGTCTTCTTCCGCTCCCTCGCCCTCTTCCGGGCCATGGGGGTGCCGGGTCTCGACGCCCGCGCCGCGGCGTTCGCCCGGTCCCCCGGGTTGTCGCGAGGGGCGGCGGCCGCGGCCCTGCGGGCCCTCCTCGACCTGCGGGGGGAGCCCGGCTTCCGGGAGGCGGCGGTGACCCTGGCCGGACGGTTCCCCCTCCTGCCCGGCATGGGGGAGCTCCGGCGGGCCCTCGTGGACTGGGCCAACAGCCCCGCCCGCGCCGCGGCGGAGGCGGAGGCGCTGGCCCGCGCCCGGCCCGGGGACGAGGCGGCGGCCCGGATGTGGATCGAGCGCGCGGCCTGGGCCGGGGAGACGGACCGGGAGATCCGGGCGCTCCGGGCGTGGCTCGCCCGGCACCCCGGGGACGGGGCCCGGCGGCGGCGGCTCGCCGATCTCCTCGCGGCCGCCGGACGGGGAGTGCCGGTCGCGAGCGAACTCGAGATCGG
>JAOZQC010000164.1:2613-7166 GCA_029932425.1 Planctomycetota bacterium
AGGAGGCGATCGAGGCCTGGCGGGAGATCGCGCGGCGGGACGGTCCCGGCTCGGAGGCGGAGCGGCGCCTGATCGAGGCCCTCTCCGCCGCGGGACGGGAGAAGGAGGTCCTCGCCTTGCTGGCGGAGCGGGCGCGGGAGCCGGAGCTCTCCCCGGAGGAGAGGCTCCGTCTCGCCCGCCGCCTCGCGGACGGCGGTTTCGCGGACGTGGCCCTGGCCCTCTACGACGCGGTGCTCCGGGAGGATCCGGCCCGGGTGGCCGCGCTCCTGGGCAAGGCGCGCATCCTCTCCGCGCGGGACGACGCCCGGGGCGCGGTGCCGCTCCTCGAGAAGGCGCTCGCCGAGGCGGGCCCGGGCGACGGCGAGATCCCCTTCCTCCTGGGCGAGGCGTACTACGCCTCCCACCGCGAGGAGGAGGGCCGGAGGATGATCGAGCGCGCCCTCCCCCTCCTCCGCTCCTCCGCCCCTCTCACGATCCTCCGCGAGAGCCGGGTCGCGGTCTGCCTGGCCCGGCTCGGGCGGGGGAACGAGGCCCGGGCGATCTTCGAACGCCTGGTGGCCCTCGCACCGGAGAGCCGGGACCTGCTCCTGGACTACGCCGGCGTCCTCGTCGTGCTGGGCGCCCGTCGGGAAGCGCGGCGTGTCCTCGATCAGGCCCGGCTCCGCGGTGCGGAGGCCCGCCGGGTGCTCGAGCTCGACGGACAGCTGAAGCTCATCGAGGGACGGGCGGAGGAGGCCCTCGAGGCCTACCGCCGCGGCCGGGAGCTCTACGGCCCGTCGGCCGCGTTCTCGGCGGGGATCGGGGAGGCCTCCGCCTCCCTCGGACGCCTCGCCGACGCGGTGGAGGCCTACTCCAAGGCCGTGGAGCTGTCGCCGGGGAACCGGAGCCTGCCCTGGGTCCGGCGCCGGGTCGCGGACCGGATCGCGAGCCCCGTGACGGGGTTCACGACCGGCGTCCGCACCGTGAGCCGGGACGTGACCCGGACGGTGCGCGCGGAGGGTTCGCTGCTCCTCGATCGCGACCGCACGCGGTGTTCCGCCTCGCTCTTCCGGGGCTCCTTCCGGGGCCGGGCGAAGGCGGTGGAGCACGGCCGGAAGAACGTCACCGCGGACATCACCGGGCTCTCCCTGGCGCTCGGCCGGCGGTTCGGAGCCGGGCTCGAGGTGGGGGCGGGCCTGGATCTCTACCGGGGGCGGGGGCACGGGCCGGGCACGGGGGGCTTCCTGGAGGCCCTTCTCCGGTCGCCCGACCCGTACGCGAGCCTGGCCCTCCGGATCGATCGGAACGATCTCTTCGGGGATCCCCCCGCGGCGGCGGGGCTGGGGGGGAAGAGGGACGGCGTCACCCTCTCCGGCTACCGGGAGCTCGGAAGCGGCTCGGGATGGGTCTCCGGCCGGGCACGGGCGGAGGAGATCTCCTTCGTCCATCCCCGCCGGGGCCGGCTCTCGGACCTCCGGCTCCGGGGGGAGGTCACGGCCGGGGTCTGGATCCGGAACGCCGGGCCGGAGGTGGCGGACCGCCTCCGGGCCCGGGAGGTGCCGGCGGTGATCACCGGGGGCACCGTGGCGGGGGAGCCGCCCGAAGGGGAGGGGCCCCGGATCTCCGCCTGGCTCTCCTACTCGGCGGTGCGCCTCCCCGGGGACGGGGAGCTCGCCGGTCCGCTGCCCCTCGGGACCCGGTACGACTACGTGACGGGGACGCTCCGCCTGACGGGGACCCTGGCGCCGGGCCTGACGGGGGAGGTGGAAGGCTACGGGGGGACCGACCTCGCCGCATCCGGCGCGTTCGGCGGAGGCCTGGCGGGGATCTCCTGGCGCCCGCGGCCGGGGCTCTCGATCCGCATCCGGGGTGAGTACGGGCGGGCGTTCGGCAGGACGGGAGGAGGGGCGACCGGCGTGGAGCTGGCGCTCACATGGGCTTGGTGAGGCGAAGGAACAACGAGGCGAGGCTGAAGGCGGCGGCTCCGGACCGCCCCGGGGGGGACCGCTTCGACTGGTGGCTCCACACCCTGGCGGAGGCCGCCTTCCTCCTCCTCCTCATCGTGGGCGTGGAGCTCGCCACCGGCGACCGCCGGATCGGCGCCTTCGGCTGCCATCCGCACCCCTACTGGCTGGCCGTGCTGCCCATGGCCGCCGCCCGGGGTCTCACGGCGGGGCTCACCACCGCCCTCGTCGCCTCCCTGCTCTACCTGGTGGGGGCGGCCCACGCCATCGGCGCCCGGGGGCTGGCCGACTTCCTGACCCTCCGGGTGATGCTGGAGCCGATCCTCTTCTTCTCCGTGAGCTTCCTGGTGGGCGAGTTCAAGGACGCGAGCCGGGCGCGGATCCGGACCCTGGAGAAGGACCTGGCGGAGGTCCGGGCGGACCTCGAGCGGATCCGCGAGCAACGCGACGTGCTCTCCGCGGCGCACCGCATCCTGGAGCGGCGCCTCGTGGACCAGAGCAACCAGTTCGGGACCCTGGTGGCCACCGCCCGCCGCACGGAGAAGGCGGACCGGAAGGAGGTGTTCCAGATCGCCCTGGAGCTCATCGAGGAGCACTGCGGGGCGGTGAGCTCCGTGCTCCTCCCCCTGGTGGACGGGTCCGTCCACCTCCTCTGCCACCGCGGGTGGCCGGAGGCGGAGGTCGCGGCCCGGCTGGACGCCGCCCGCAAGAGCGCCTACGTCCGGCGCGCGCTCCGCGAGGGCCGGGAGGTGGACGGGTTCGCCCTCTCCGAGACCCCCCCGGAATCCGGGCCGCTCGTGGTCTCGCCCCTGTTCGGGGCCTCGGGGGTGATCGAGGCGCTCCTCTGCCTGGACGAGATCCCCACCTCGCTCCTCAACTCCTCCTCCGTGCGGACGTTCAAGGCCATCGGGCGCTGGGCCTCCGCCATCCTCGCCCGGATCGAGAGGGAGCCCGAGCGCGCCCGGGAGACGGGGGCCGGCGCCCACCTCGAGCCCTCCGCGGAATGGCTGGGCACCCCGGAGGACCTGGGAATCCGCCTCTGCCTGGAGTACGAGCGCGCCACCCGGCACGGCCTGCCGCTCTCCCTCCTCGGAATCCAGTTCGCGGGGTGGGGAGGGAGCCCCCCCAGCATGCGGAAGGTGGACGAGTTCGTCATCCGGCACTTCACGACCCGGATCCGGAGCTCCGACGCGGTCTACCGGTTCCCCCATCCGGGGTGCTACGTGGTCCTCCTGCCGGGGACGCCCCGGGAAGGGGCGGAGGTGGTCCGGGAGCGCCTGCTCGGGAGGATCCGGCACCGCCCGCGGGAGATCGGGGAGATCCGGGTGCACGTGGCGGGGCCGGATCCGAACGCCCCCGATCCGGACAGCCTGGTGCTCCGGATGGTGGAGACGTTCCGGGAGGACGCGGGGACGCTCCTCGCCGGGGAGCGGCCCATGGAGGTGACCACCGAGGTCCGGGTGGGGAGCCTGCCGGAGTTCGTGCGGGCCCTGGCGGGCGAGCTCGGCCTGGCGATGCGGAACGAGTACCCCCTCCAGGTCCTCGGGGTGCGGGGACGGGAGGGGCCGGAGACGGACCCGGGGCTCCTCGCCCTCCACGTGCAGCAGGTGGCGGAGCGGGCCCTCCGGCGGGTGGACACCCCCTGGTCGGTGGGCCCGAGCTACGTGGCCGTCATCCTCCCCAAGACGGAGCCGGAGCAGGCGGAGGCGGTGGGGGAGCGGCTGGCGGCGGAGCTCCGAAAGCTCGATCCCGAGCCCGCCTACGGGGAGGTGGAGGTGGAGGTGATGAGCTTCGGTCCCGCCTACCCCTTCTACGGGGCCTTCCTCACCGCGCTGGCGGGCCGGCGATCCCTGCGGGAGACGGCGGTGGCGGGAGGGCTGTCATGAGCGGTCCCGCCTTCCTCCTCGTCTCCGGCCTGGCCGCCCTCCTCGGGCTCGGAGGCGCCTTCCTGGCCGCCACGGGGACGGAGGCCTGGATGCTGCCGGTGGGACTCCTGCTGCACGTCCTGGCCTCGGTGCCCGCCCACGCCGCCGCCCGGCTGCGCCGGGGAGAGGCCCTGCGGCCGGCGGAGCGGGACGCGGTGCTCCTCTCGTCCCTGCTCCTCCCGGTGGTGGGACCGCTCCTCGCGCCGCGCCTTCTCTCGCGGAGGGCGGCGGAGGACGTGGAGAACGCCCACGAGGTGGTGGAACGCTACCTCCACCACGTGAAGCCGAGCGTTCCGGAGTACGAGCGGAGCCTCTTCACCGGGGACTTCGAGCGGGACCTCGCCCGCAAGCTCGACATGGAGAGCTACCGGGAGGTCCTGCGGCACGGAGGCACCGACCAGAAGAGGAGCGCCCTCGTGAAGCTCGCGGAGCTGGGGCGGCCGCATCACCTGGCGCTCATCCGGAGCTGTCTCACGGACGGGGATCAGGAGGTACGCCTCTACGCCTACGGAGAGCTGGACCGCCTGGTCCGGGGCTACGAGGAGAAGATCGCGAGGGCGCGGGAGCGCGTGAGGGAGGATCCGGGCGACGCGGGAGCGCGGGGGGCGCTGGCGGAGGCGCACCTGGCCCTGGCCGCCAGCGGCATCCTCGACCCCGAGACGGCGCGCTTCCACCTGCGCGTGGC
>JAOZQC010000165.1 GCA_029932425.1 Planctomycetota bacterium
CTCGCCGCCGGAGGGCCTGTCGGCGGGCGATTCCCGGCCCGGCACCCCGGGGCGACCGTCTCGAACGCCGGTTCCCCGGGACCGCTCAGGAGCGCTTCGGGACCCACTTCTCCTTGAAGATCTCGGCCCAGCGCTCCACGGCGTCCTTCGCCGCGCCCTCGAGCTTCGCCGCCATCTTCTCGAGAGCCCGGTGGACGGCGATCCTCTCCTTCTCGTTCACCGGGTACTTGAGCCGGTCCAGGATCTTCGCCACGCGGGCCTCCGCCTTCACCCGGGCGCCCGCGTCGGCGTCGCGGGAGAGCTCCGCGAACCTGCGGTCCGCCTGCGTCCCCCACTCGGTGCCCTTGAAGGCGGTGGTGATCTCCTCCAGCACGGTGAGGGCCCGGTCCGGGCGTCCGTCCTCCGCGAGGGCGTCGGCCCAGGCGAGGCGCCGCTCGGCCAGGGCCTGGATGTACTCCCGGATCTCGGCGGCGGACTTCTTGTCGGCCTCCGTGGCCCGGTCGGACTCCAGGACCTTCGCCGCCGCCGCGTAGGCCTTGGCGTACTGCCGCTTGTCGAGGAGCTTCCCGGCCTTCGCCGCCCGGCGGCCCTCCACGTCCTTCCACTTCCGGATCCGCCGGAGCTCCCTCTCCACCACGTCGTCGGAGAGGCTCGCCGGAGAGCCTTCCCACACCACCTTGCCGTCCACGCCGACGAGGTAGGCGTGGGGGATGCCGGTGACCGCGTAGGGATTGGCCGCCTTCAGGGCGATGGGCATCCGGAGCCCCGGCAGGAACTGGTGGATGTAGCGCTCCACCTGGATCCGCGACTCGTTGGAGAGGATGATGATGTTGAACCCCCGGCGGCCGTACTTCTCGGAAAGACCGATGAGGTGGGGAAAGCTCGCCCGGCAGGGGGGGCACCAGGTGGCGGAGAACTCCAGGAGGAGGACCTCGCCCCGGTACTCGGCCACGGAGGTCCGGGCCGGGCGGTGGATCCAGTCCGACGCCTGGAACTCGGGCGCCTCCTGCCCGAGGAAAGACTTGCCCGTGCCGGCCGCCAGGGGAGCGGCCGCAACCGCCAGCAGCACCGGCGCCGCCAGCCGGCAGAAAACCAGGGATCTCCTTCGCTTCATGCCGAATCCTCCGTATCGCTGGTCGGGCCCCCCAAGCCCGGGACGGTGGCCATTCTACCGTCCCCGGTCCGGCGCGACGCGGAGTGCCCCCGAGCGCATCCCGTCATCGCAGGTCGATGTCCCTCGTGGTTCCCGCGCGCACCTCGGTCCGCACCACCTTCTTTCCCAGGCGGACGGTGAGAGGCCACGTGCCCTCGGGGAGACCGCGAACCTCGTACCGGCCGCCGGCCTCGACCCGTCCGAAACGGACGTCCCCTCCGAGGACCCGCGCGACGACGGACACGGAAGAGGCCTCCGTCCCGGCCGGGAGAACCAGCCGGCCGCTCACGGCGAGGCCGGGCCGAAGCCGCACCACGCGTTCCCCGTCACCGGCCGCGAGGTCCGTGAGGAGGAGGCAGCGTTCCTCCGAGTAAGGGCCCGGCCGGAGGTAGACGGTGAGGGGATAGCGCACGCCCTCGAGGCGGAGCCTGCCGGAGTCGTCCGGCCTTTCCGAGATCCGCCGCGTGCGCCCCCCCGACCGGATCCAGATCGAACCCCACCGGCCCCGGGGCCAGTCGAGGATGCGGAGCCGGAGGATCCCCCCCCGGTCGATCCGGATCTCGATCTCCCGCCCGTCCGCCGGCAGCCGCCGTTCCGGAACGGAAGGAGCCAGGGGGTCTCCGTGCCGCGCGGTGACCCGGACCACGACCTCTCCCCCGGGCACGTCCTCGAGGGAGAACCGGCCGTCCCCGTTCGCCCCCGTCATGCGCCAGGGTTCTCCGGTGGGAGTCCGCCATCGCACCGCGGCGTTCGCCACGGGACGCCCCTCCCGGTCCACGACCCGCGCCCGAAGCGTCCGGGACCCCTCGAAGAGGAGCGTGCTTCCCCCGCCCTCCCACGGGGCTTCGAGGACCGGGCGGAGGTCGCGCCGTCTCGAAGGTCGCCTCGGTGTCGTTCGGCCCCACGAGGGGAGTGCGGTCGAAGAAGGCGGAGTACCCGGGGGCCCGGATCCGAAACCAGACGCGCCGGCGGGGGACCGGGCCCACGCGTATCCGCCCCCGTCCGTCCGTGACCCAGGTGCGGGCGGACCCGGCGTAGCAGCCTCGCTCCAGGCGCCATCGCGCCGTGAGCTTCGCGCCCGCCACGGGCCGGCCGGTGCCCTTCTCCACCACCCGGACCGAGACCCATCTCCCCGGGGGAAGATGCACCGTGACCTCGCGGGTCTCGCCCGCGAGGGGGGTGACGGGTTCCGAGATCCCCACCAGGCCGGAGGGAGCGGCGGCCTCCACCCTCGCCGCGAAGCCGAGGAGGGCGGAGTCCAGGAGGAAGGAGCCGTCCGGAGAGGTGCGACCGCCGGCCCGGTCCGTGCCGGGGAAGAGCCTGGAAACCGGCCGCTGGAAGTACCGGAGGCGGACCCGGGCCCCGGCGACCGGCCTCCCCTCGGCATCCACGACTCGCCCCCGGATGGAGCCGCCCCTCGTCACCGTGAGGTCGCGGTGCATCCCCTTCCCCGCTTCCCGCCGGATCCGGAGCCCGCCGGCGTCGCGGCCGGGAAGGATCGGCGGCACCCAGCCCCGCCCCCGCGCCAGGAGGAGCCATGTCCCGGGCTCGAGGCCGGTCATGGCGTACCGTCCCCGGGCATCCGTGACGGCGGAGGCCGCGGCGAGGTCCGGTCTCCTCCACCGGACGAGACGGGCGGTGACCGTCACCCCGGGGACGGGCGACCCGTCGCGGAGCGCCCGGACCGTGCCTTCCACGGCGCCCCGCCCCATCCCCTCCCGTGGCGCACCCGGGGCCGGGCTCCCCGGGTCGCCCGTCTCCGTCGAGGGGCCCGGCGGGAGGGTGTCCCGGGGCGGCTCCCCGGCGGCCGGAGGAGGAGGCGCGGAAGACGGGGGAGGCCGGAAGAGGAGAAGCAGCAGCACGGAGGCCAGGGCCGCGCCCGAGATCAGGACCAGCCACCGGGATCGCGCCATCATGCGTCCTCCGTCCGGATCATGGCGTGGAAGGCGTGCCCCCGCGGCGCCCGGGAACGGGGCGCGCGGGGACGTGGAGAGGGCGCGGGGCGGGCGGTAGAATACCCTCCGGGAGAGAGGGGGGGAACGCGCGGGGGGGAGGGACCGGGCCTGGCCGGGGAGAGCGAAGTTCTTCGTCGGTTCGGGCGGATCCTGGCGGGTGTGGGGACCCTCGACTGTCCCGTGGAGTTCCAGTACCTGGCCTCCCTCGAGCTTCTCCCCGATCGGGTCCGCATCACCAACCTGGGGTGGGACGCGGGTTCGAAGAAGGCGGAGGAGGCGATCGCCGCTCTCGAGGCGGGGGAGACGCCGAGAAAGCCGAAGCTCAAGCTCCTGCCGAAGCCCCTGGAGGTGCCCCTGGCTTCCATCACCGAGGTGCGGCTCGATCCCCCCGGGCCGGGGCGGCCCCTCGGCTGCCTCTCCCTGAAGCGGAAGCGGGAGAGGTGGTGGCACGCCCTCACGAAGCGGAGCCGGGCGAAGATCTTCTTCACCGCGGCGGAGGAGGAGGGGTTCGCGCGGCTCGCGGAGGAGATCCGGGCGCGGCTGCCGGAAAAATGAAAAAGTCGTGCCTGTCACCGGTGTTTCGTTTTTTCGCGGCAAGGAAGCGCGGGGGACGTTTCCGAGGGAGGTGGGGTCGCGAGCGGGCCGCGACCCGGGCCTCGGAGGTCTGGCCGTGAAGACCGGATGGCTGCTGCCCGTGCTGCTCTTCCTCCTCTGTGTCGCACCCTCCCGCTCCGTCGAGGAGAAGGCTCGTCTCTACCGACCCTGGCTGCCGGGCACCACGCCCGAGGCCCGGGCGGGCGAGCCGGCCCTGGTGGCCGTGGCGGTGATGTGGTCCCCGGGGCCGGGACGGCTCTCCCCCCTCCCCGGGGCGCGCGTGGCCTGCTACACCGAGGATGTCCGTCCCGTGAGCCTCCGTTCCCGGCTGGTGGCGGAAACGAGGGCCGACCGTTTCGGCATCGCGAACCTCACGGTGCCTGCCGGGGAGGCCTACCACTGGCTCGTGGAGGCGGACGGCTTCGGCGTCCTGCACGACTACGCGGGACCGGAGTCGTTCACCGGCGCGAAGATCGTTCTCGAACCCGGTACCGACCGCCGGCTCCGGGTGATCGGCCCGTTCGGGAAGCCGCTCCCGGACGCCCGGGTGGAACTCGTCCTCGGCTGCCCCCACAGCCCCGCCGCCCGCACGGTGCGGACCGATGAGCACGGGCTCACCCTCCTTCCGAACGTCACGGGCGACGGGTGGGACCTGTGGATCGTCGCCCCCGGCGTCCGCCCGGGCCCCTACTCGCTTCCCCCCGCCCCTTGCGACGGTTCGCCGGCCGAGATCCTCACGCGGTGGGGCGGCACCGCCACGGGGCGCGTGGTGGATCCCGCGGGCAAGCCGGTGGCGAGGGCGGTGGTCCGGGAGCTCTCCGAGTTCCGGGGGCCCGCCGTGGAGACCGGCCCGGATGGAGGCTTCACGCTGCACGGGCTTTCCGGGAGGCCCCCCCTCGGAGTCTACCGGCCCGGTTCCCCCTTCGCCCCGCGACCCGACGCCTTGGTGCGCGGCTTCACGGAGGGGGTCCCCCTCCGCATCGTCCTCCGTCCCGACCGGCCCGTGGCCCTCGGCGAGGGCGAACCCCGCCACCGCCTGGACGTGGTGCTCGAGGACGCGGACATGTCCGTCCCCCTCCGGGCCGTCCGCCCCTCCGACGGCCTCACCTTCACGGGAAGGGCCGGCTTCTGGACCGCCTCCTTCGACCTGCCCCCGGGCACCTGGCGGATCACGGCGGGAGGGGGAATCACCCTCGAGGCCCCGGTGACGGCCACCGTGCAGGTGCCCGCCCCCCGGGGCGAGCCGGTGAGGATCGCGCTCCGCGGCCGGCAGGCCGCCTTCGGTGTGCGGCCCGGGAAGGGAGAGCGGCCCCGGTGGGGGGAGCTCCGCATCCCGGGGCGCTCGGTCCGGTTCGTGCTGGCCTCCGGGGAGTGGATCCCCGCCGCGGGGCCCGCCGCGCTGGTCCTCGATGAGCCCTACGAGCGGATCCTTCCCGTCCCTCCCGCCGAGAAGGGACGCCGCCTCCTCGAGATCCCCCCGCCGGGGGAGGTCCGGGTCACGTTCCGGGTGAAGGACCGGGCCGGGCGGGCGCTTGCGCCCCGGGTGGAGGTCGACTCCGCCGCGACGGTGAAGCCCCGGCGGCGGGAGGACGGGCGCTACGACCTGGTCCTTCCCCGCGGCGGCGACACCTGCTTCATCTTCGGGGCGGAGGGGTGCCTGGATCGTGACCTGGACGTCGTCCTCCCCCGCCCGCCCGCCGAGGTCGATCTCGGGGAGATCGTCCTCCTTCCCGAGTCGGCGGAGGTCACCCGGACCTTCCGGGTCGTCCGGGGCGACGGGACGCCCGTGCCCGGGGCCGAGCTGCGGGTTCCGGGCGGCTTCCCGGACGGGGTGGAAGCGGACGAGGAGGGGAACCTCGAGGTGGATCTCCGGGGAGAGACCCGGGCCGCGGTGACGGCGGAGGGCTTCCTGCCGATGCCGGTCGTCCTCTCCCCCAAGTCCGCCGCGGTGCTGCGCTTCCCCGCCGGGAGCCTCGCCATCGAGGTCCGGGACGAGTCCGGAAACCCCCTGGCCGCGACGGCGTGCCTGGACGGGTGGTGGTTCTCCGCCCGGGACGGGCGCATCCGCGTCTCCGGGGTGCCGGCCGGCAAGCACCGCCTGCTGGTGGGGGCGTCCGGATACCTCGGCGTGGTGCGGGAGATCACCACCGGGGGGAAGGAGCGCCGGGAGGTCTCCCTCGAGCTGCCGCGCCGCTCCCCGTGAGGGCGCCCGCTCCGGGCCCCGGCCGGCACGGCGCGGGGTTCGCGGTTTCTTCCGGCGGGCGCCGGAGGAGATCCGGGGGCGGCCGCCGGAACAATGAAGAATCCGGGCCTGTCAGCGATGTTTCAACCCGTGGAGCCGGCGGGCTCAGGAGTCGTAGGCGGCGAGCACCCCGAAGCGACCCTCGAGGTGCTCGTGGATCGCGGCGATCTCCGCCTCCCCGGCCGTGGCCCGGATCGAGATGTCCTGCCGCGACGGCGAGTCGGGGAGGACCGTCTCGCACCAGACGAGGGAGAGGTCCCGGCCGGGCGCCATTCCGTAGGCGTTCACCGTCACGTTCCGGCTGGCGAAGTTGTCCATCTCCGTGGTGCTCTCCATCACGGTGAACCCCTCCTCCGGGCTGCCGTACCGGGTGGTGCGGGTCCGGGACCCCCCGGCTCCGAACTCCTCGGTGCCCAGGTCCTCCACGGGAGGGAGGAAGGGGGGGGTGAAGCGCGTGCCCAGGTCGAGCGCCACGTCCAGGATCTCCTGGGGAGGGAAGGCCTCGCCGTTCAGGACCCACTGCCTTCCGACGACCGCCGCCCCGGCTCCTTCCGTCCCCCCGGCCTTCTCCGCGGAGGGGGCCGCTCCCTCCAGCGCCTCCCCCATCTCCCGGAGGGCGCCTCCCATCCCCTCCACGGCCGCGCCCAGTCCCTCGGCGAGGGCGTTCGCCATGCCCTCCATGGCGCCGCCCATGGCGTTGGCCATGGACTCCCCCATGCTCTCCATCATCTCGGCGGGGTTGAACCCCATGAGCTTCTCGAAGGTCCGGTCCATGTCGATCCGCAGGGCCCCGTCCTCCTCCGTCACCACGAAGGGCATCTCCTGGTCCCCTTCCTCGGATTCGAGGGTGACGGGGACCACGAAGTCGTCCCCCTCCGGGATCGGCTCACCGATCCGGGCCGTGCCGCTCTCGGCCGGGGAGGACCCGGGCTGAAGCCCTTCGCGGCTGGCCCGGGTGAGCAGGGCCAGGGCCGCCTCGTGGTCGTCCGAGTCCGAGGCGAGGAGAAACCTCGCCACCACCCCCTTGGGACCGGAATCGTCCGTCTCCGCACCGACGATGTGGATGCCCATCTTCTCCCCTTCCTTCCTCCGCCGTCCCCCGGCGGGCGTCCGTATCCCCCTTCCCGATCCCCTTGAAGCGCCGTCATTGTAACCGCGCGGACGGACCCCCGCCACCCTGCGCCCCCCGGCCCGCGGGCC
>JAOZQC010000166.1 GCA_029932425.1 Planctomycetota bacterium
TTGGAGCAGGACTCCCCCCAGGGCGAAGCCCGGGCCGCCCCGGCGGAGGAGCAGGGCGTAGAGCCCCGCATTGAGCGCGAGAAGGGGGACCGCGAGGGCGGGGGCCGCCAGCCACCAGCCGCCTCCCTCCGCCAGCGCCGGAATCGGGGACGCCGCCAGCGCGAGGACGAGGAGGCCGCTCAGGCGGTTACCCCAGCGGAGGTTCAGGTCGGCGGGGGCCTCCCGCCGCCGGATGAGGAGCCAGGTCCAGGGGAGGGCCCGGTCGAGGAGGTCGGTGCGGAGCATGGAGAGGAAGGTCCATCTCTTCCAGTGCTTCACGTGGAGGTCCTTCTCCAGCCGGAGGCGGTGCCCGGCGGCGCGGAGCCGGTAGCCCAGCTCGATGTCCTCCACGGAGGGCCTCGAGAAGGACTCCGCGAAGCCTCCCACCGAGAGGAAGACCTCGCGGCGGATCGCCCCGCAGGCCCCCCAGAAGGTGGATGCCTCGGGGCGGGCGGACTGGTGCACGTGGTGGTGGAGGAGGTTCCGGAAGCGGGACACGAATCCCGGGGCGCCCGGAGCGTCATCGTAGGAGCCGATGACGCCGGCGAGCCCCGGGGCCTCCGCGAGGACCCGGACCACGATCTCCACGACGCGGGCCTCCGGTTCCACGTCGGCGTCGAGGAAGAGGAGGATCTCCCCCCGCGCGGTCCGGGCGCCGTGGTTCCGGGCGCGGGCGGGGCCCCGGCGGGGGGAGAGGGTGAGGACCCGGGCGCCCTGCCGGGCGGCGCGGTCCGCGGCGGCGGGGTCCGCTCCGTCCACCACCACCACCACCTCGGCGGGAGGGTGGGTCTGGGCGGCGAGGCCGGCCAGGCACCGGCCGAAGGCCGGGTCGTCCGCCGCCACCGGCACCACCACCGAGACCGAGGCGTCCCGCCCGCTCACGGGCCGTTCCCCGGGGAGCGAAGATCACGGCGGGGGCGGGGACCGCCGCGGCGGGCGCCTCCGTCCCCGGCGCCGCGGACCGGGAGCATCGTCCTCGACCTGTTCCTTCCTTCGCCCGTGATGGGGGCCTCCGCATCGCGCCCGCCTCCCGGGGCCCCTTCGGGCGGCCCCGGAGGAGGGGCTATTATACGGATCGATCCCGGGGGAGGAGGTTTGCCTTTTGCCCTCTTCCGGGGGGAGGAGGGTGATGTCCTGGATCGCGGATCTCCTCCGTACCCCGCTCTGGGGGCGTCTTCCCCGGGGCATGCTGGACCGCTGGCGGGACCGCCGGGTGCGGGATCTCGTGGAGCACGCCCGCCGGACGATCCCCTTCTACCGCTCCCTGCTCGAGGCCCACGGGATCCGCGAGGGGCGGGTCCGGGGGGTGGCGGACCTCCCCCTGCTTCCCCCGGTCGCGAAGAGCGCGCTCCGGGTCGCCGGACGCCGGGCCTTCGCGCGCGACGTTCCGCCGCACCTCGCGCGCACGTGGAGCACGTCGGGCAGCCGGGGAGAGCCCCTCGTCGTGCCGGTCCGGCATCGGGACCTCGCCCGCTTCCAGGCCGTGAACCACCACTCCCTCGCGCGCAACGGCTACCGGCCCTGGCACCGCGGCCTCTCCCTGGGTTCCCAGGCGTTCCGCTTCGAGAACCCCCTCGCAGGGCTCGGGCTCTTCCGCTGGACGTGGGTGGACCCGGTGCGTCCGGTGGAGGAGTGGCTGGACGTCTACCATCGCCTGCGGCCCCACGCCGTGCACGCCTACCCCTCGGCCCTCCGCGAGTTCTGCCTGGCGGCCCGGGCCGCCGGGGGCCTCCGGTGGCGGCCCCGCCTGCTCACCACCGGGGGCGAGTTCCGCACCCCCGACGTGGTGCGGCTGGCCCGGGAGGTCTTCGGGCAGGCTCCCCTCGACCAGTACGGGGCGGTGGAGGCGGGCCGGATCGCCTTCGAGTGCCGGGCGAGGGAGGGGCTGCACGTGCGCGTGGACGCGGTGCACGTGGAGATCCTGCGCCACGGCCGCCCGGCGCCGCCGGGAGAGCCGGGGACGGTGCACGTGACGGCCCTCCACATGCCCTGCATGCCCTTCATCCGGTATCGCCTGGGCGACACGGCGGAGGAGGTGCCCGGCCCCTGCTCCTGCGGGCTCTGGTGGCCGAGGATCCGCCTCCTCACGGGTCGGGAAGGGGAGACGATCGACCTTCCCGGCGGGCGGCGCGTGCCCCTGACCGCCCTGGGGGCGGTGGCCGGCGCCTGCGCGGGTATCCGGCGCTACCGGTTCGTCCGCGCCGGCGAGCGGGAGATCGTGCTCCGCTACGTGCTCCGGGCCGGTGGACCCGAACCCGGTCCGGAGCTCGCGGCCGAGCTCGCGTCCCGGCTCCCGGGCGTCCGGGTCACCACCGAGAAGGTCTCCCATCTCCCCCTCACCCGCACCGGGAAGGCGGCCTGGGGAGGGGAGGGAACCTCGTGAGCGCGGCGTTCCCCGCGGCGGCCCCGGGGCCCGTCGATCCGGGCGGGAGGAAGGAGTCCGCGGCCGCCGGGGCTCTACCGGAAAAGTGAAAAAGCTGTGCCTGTCAGCGATGTTTCATCACCATCTCCCGGGTCCGGGCCAGGAGGACCACCAGGCCCCGGAACTCCAGGAAGAGAAGGGTCCCGAACACCACCAGGGCCAGGGGGTGGACGAGGAGGAGCGCCCGGTCCGTCCTCCGGCGCACGAGTTCCGCGGTTTCCTCCGCCTTTCCCAGGAGGGTCTCGGGACCGGGGGACCCCTCCCCCCCGAGCGCGGGCCAGGCCCGGCCGGGGGGGGTTCCGCCCTCGATCCGCGCCGCGGCCCGCAGGACCCGGCGGCGGGGGCCCCGGCGCCCGGCGGCCCCCGCCGCCCTCCGCAAGGCTTCGGGAAGGGACAGGCCCTCCCGGAGCAGCCTCCCGGTGACGAGGAGGACCCGGGCCCGGGCGGCGGCCCGCGGCCCGCGTCCTCCCGGCCAGCGGGGCCGGGGCAAGACGGGAGTGAGACGGAACAACGCGAGGCCGAGAACCAGGGCGGCCGCGGCGACGGCGAAAGGCAGGAGATGGTCGGGAAGGAGCTTCGGCCACCCTCCCGCCGCGCTCGCGGCGAGGCTCCCGATCCGGGAATGGAGGACCGGGAGGAACGGGAGGAGAAGGAGCGGGTAGAAGATCCCGAGGAACGCCCGGTGGCGGAAGGCGAGGCCCCGGGTCGTCTCCCGGGCCAGGTCCTCGAGCACCGCGGGGAGCGCCCCGGTGCCGTCCACCGCGGCCACGGCCCGGGCCGCGAAGCGGGGCGCGATGCGGCGCCCGGCCTTCTCGAGGGCCGATCCCAGGGGCTCCCCCTCCTCCAGGGATCCGGCCAGGCTCTCCCCGGCCTGCGCCCGGTCGGCCATGGCCCGCACCCGCGATCTCAGGGCCGGAAACTCCACGGTCTCCGCGGCGAGATCGAGCGCGGCGGGGAGCGGCAGCCGCCGCGAGAGGAGGAGCGAGAGCGCGGATGCCAGCGAAGCCCGGGCGGCGTCGAGCCGCAAGCTCCCGATCACGGGCAGCCGGAAGCCCGGGAGGATGTCGAGAGGCCCCTTCCGCCTGGCCGTGAGGAGCGCGAGGCCCGCGAACAGCCCCACCAGGCCCAGCGAGAGGGCGAGCATGAGAGGGGGGGAGAAGTGGAGCCCGCCCCGGCTCGAGACCGAGGACCCCGCAAGCGGCGGGGAACGGCCCGCCACGGCGGCGGAGAGGTTCCAGAGACGGGGGCCCACCTCCAGGAAGAGCGCGGTCCCGATCGCGAAGACGATGACCGCCGTGACGAGCGGGTAGGCGAGCGCCTTTCGGAGCCTTCGCGCCGCGTCGGCCCGGACCAGGGCGTGGCCGGCGATCTCGGCCAGGGCGCCCGGTAGATCCCCTCCCGCGGCCCCCGCGGCCACGAGCGCCCGGTAGAGGCGCGGGAAGGCGTCCTTCCGGGCCCCGTAGGCTTCCGCGAGGGGGACGCCCCGCTCCACTTCCTCCGCCATCTCCTCCGCCGCGACCCGGAGCTTGCCGCTCTTCAGGTCCGCGGCCAGGAGGCGCAAGGCCCGCGGCAGGGGCACCTCCTTGCGGCAGAGTTCCGCCAGCGTGCGATGGAAGCAGGTGAGATCGTCGGGCACCCGTTCCCGCGTCCTTCGATCAGTCCGTTCCGAGAACACGGTTCACCTCCTCGTCCGTGGTGACGCCTTCCCGGACCAGCGCCGCGGCGGCCGCGCGCAGGTCCCGGAGGCCGTCCTCCCGGGCCGCTCTCGCCAGGGCCTCCCCGTCTCCCCCGGCGAGGATCGCTCTCCGGATCGCGGGGGAGAGGGGCACCCATTCCGCCACGAGCACCCGGCCTTCGTAGGTGTCCCCCCGCCGCCGCCGGAGGAGCCTCTGGGCGAGGACCCCCTGCACCGTGGAGGTGATCGCGAACGGATCGGCCCCGAGGTCCAGGAGGCGGGCGAAGACCTGGACCCCGGTGCCGGCATGGATGGTGCTGGCCACGAGATGGCCGGTGAGCCCCGCCTCGAGCGCGATCGCCGCCGTCTCCCGGTCCCGGATCTCCCCCACCAGGATCACATCGGGGTCCTGCCGGAGGAGGGAACGGAGGGCCCTGGCGAAGTCGAGCCCCGCGGAGCGGTTCACCTCCGTCTGGACGACGCCCTCCACGCGGCGTTCCACGGGATCCTCCACGGTGACGATGCTCCTCCGGGGTTTCTCCGCCGCGAGGTGGCGGAGCACCGTGTAGAGGGTCGTGGTCTTCCCGCTCCCGCTGGGCCCGGTGAGGAGCACGAGCCCCTCCGGCCGGGTCACGGCCTTGAGCAGCGCCTCCTCGACCCCGGGGGGCAGGCCGAGCTCGGCGAGGGTGGCGGGAGCGCCGTCCGGGGTGTCGAACCGGAGGGCCACGCGTTCCCCGTCGAGGGTGGGGAAGGTGGCGACCCGGACCTCCACCCCCGCGGCGCTCTCCTCCGCGGGGATGCGCCCCTCCTGGGGAACGTCCGTCCGGTAGGCGAGGAGCCCGGCCAGGGCCTTGAGCCGTCCCACGAGGTGGGAGGCCGTCTCCGGCGCCAGGGTCTCCACGGGTTCGAGAACGCCGTCGCGGCGGAGGTGGACGGCGACTCCGTCCGGGCCCGGGTCGAGGTGGAGATCGCTGGCCCTCCGCTCCACCGCGAGGCGGAGGAGGCGATCGACGATCCGCACCGCGGGGGCGGGGATCTCCTCCTCCCGCCGGCGCCTGAGGTGGGGAGTGGTGAACGGGATCATCGGTGGATTCCTCCCTTGGTGCTCTCGATCCTGGTCGGGGAATGCGAAGACCGGGGGCCGATCCGGGCCGCGAAGCCGGCCGCTCCCAGGGCGGAGAGGATCAGCAGCGTCCCCGTTGCGAGGAGGATCCGGCGTCCCCGGTATCCCAGGTGGATCCGGCCCCGCGTGAAGGCCGCGTAGGATCCCCCCAGGAATCCGAGGGAGAGGACCGCGGATCCGTGGAGCGCGAACGCGGGGGCGACGTCCGGGGCGAGAAGACCCGCCCCCCAGGCGGCGAGGCCGAGAGCGGGGAGCACGGCGGCCGCCGCGAAGACGGCGGCGATGCCCCGGTCCACCAGCGTGGAGAAGAAGAGGGTGGCGGCCCCCGCGGTGGGGGTCCAGGCGAGGGCGATCAGCCCCGGGGCGGCCCTGCTCTCGAACATGGCCAGGGGCGCGTGTCCCGCGACGGTGAGGATCAAGTACTCCGTGAGGAAGAGGTAGGCGAGATAGGCCCCGGCCGCCCAGGCCAGGAAGAGGACCTTCGCGGCCCAGATCGCGCCCGGGCGGACCGGCAGCGATGCGAGGAAGGTGATCCGCCCGGATCCCACGTCCCCGGCCACGAGGTCCGCCGACATGCCCAGGAAGAAGAGGAGCATGAGGATGGGCATGACGATCCGCAGGGAGAGCTTGGCGCGCGTGCCCCGGGAGAGGCTGCCGATCCTCGCGGAGAGATCGAGGTCGAAGAGGTCGATGAGCCGGGCCTCCGTGGCCGGGTCCCAGCGCCGCCTCCGGATCTCCCGGACCAGGTGGATCGCGTCGCGGATCCTCCACTCCCGGGTCGAGGACGGTCCTCTCCGGCACGTAGCCCACCGCCGCCTTCACCGCCAGGGGTTCCCGCCGGGGGTCCCGCCCCCCGATCCGGATCTCGCCTCCGTCCCGGGGCAGGAGGCCCGCCAGCATCCGGAGGATCGTCGATTTCCCGGCCCCGTTTCGGCCGAGCAGCGCCGTGGTGGAGCCCCGGGGGACGCGCAGGTCCACGCCGTCGAGGACGGTCTTCGAGCCGAACCTCTTCCTCACCCCCGCCAGTCGGAAGGGATCAGACGCGCGCATGGTTTCCCACCTTCTCTTCGTCCAGGCACTCGCGCAGCATCTCCCGGATCTCGCGGACCCCGAGGCCCGCGGCCCGGCCCTTGGCCACCGCCTCCCGGACGGCGCGGCGCACCGCTTCCCGGCTCTTCCGGCGGCAGCGCAGTGCGGCGCGCTCCGCCACGAAGACCCCCGAGCCGGGCCGGGTGCGGAGGATCCCCTCGCGCTCGAGGTCGCGGTAGACCTTGGCCACCGTGTTGGGGTTCACGAGGAGGTCGCGGGCCAGCCCGCGCACGGAGGGGAGCCGCTCCGAGGAGCCCAGGCGGCCGGTGGCGATGGCGAAGCGGATCTGCTCCGCCATCTGCTCGCTCACGGAAGTCGCGGCCGCCGGGTCGATCTCGAGGAGCATGGCAGCCGTACCATCGTCCTAGTACAGCCCCACACTTGAGCGGAAAGTTACATACGGAGGCGGGAGCGATTCGTAGCCTTCGCGACCCGCCCGGAGGCGCTCGGAAACCGCGGGTCCGCGGGGAATGCGGCGGAGACGGGATCCCGCCTCGGCCGGTGGGTCTCCCCGCCGCTCCGGCGGGGGGTGCCCCGGCGACCGGGGGAATCGGCGCGGGGGGCCGCGGGACCCCTCCGGCCGGCGGGACGGCGCTTCTCGACGCCTCGATGCCAGGGTGAAAAAGCCGTGCCTGTCACCGATGTTTCAGCCCCGAGGCCTGACCCCAGGTTTGCAGGGCATGGGGCCGTACCCTGGGTTTGCAGGGTATAGGGCCGTACCCCAGGTTTTCAGGGGCTTCCAGGTCTCCGTGAAGTCGGTGGAGAGGCAGATGCCCCCGGGCCCCGTGGAGCGG
>JAOZQC010000167.1:0-4908 GCA_029932425.1 Planctomycetota bacterium
ACCCGTGCCCGCGGAGGACCTCCCGGTGGTCCTGCCCCGGAACGTCCGGGACTTCCTGCCGAAGGGGCGCTCCCCCCTGGCGGACGTGCCGGAGTTCATGGAGGCGGCCTGCCCCCGCTGCGGCCGGGCGGCGCGCCGGGACCCGGACACCATGGACACCTTCACCTGCTCCTCCTGGTACCAGCTCCGGTACGTGGACGCCCGGAACGACCGGGAGATCTTCTCGCGGGAGGCGGCGGACGCCTGGCTCCCCATCGACCTCTACATCGGGGGGGCGGAGCACGCCACCGGCCACCTCATCTACTTCCGGTTCGTGACCAAGGTCCTCCACGACGCCGGCCTGATCGGCGTCGACGAGCCGGCCCGGGCCCTCGTGAACCACGGGATGGTCCGGGACCGCGAGGGGCGGACCATGTCGAAGCGGCTGGGGAACGTGGTCTCCCCGGTGGAGGTGATGGAGAAGCACGGCGTGGACGCCCTCCGCATCGCCATGTTCTTCTTCGCGCCCACCGCGGATCCCATCCTGTGGAACGACGAGGCCGTGCCGGGGGCGGGGCGTTTTCTGGCCCGGGTCTTCGATACCGTGACGGGCCTGGCCGCGCGGGTGGGGGGGCTCGACGGCGGCGGCGGCCCGGCTCCGCTGTCGGCGGCGGCGAAGGAGGTCCGGCGGCGCTGCCACACCGCGGTCCGGCGCGTCACGGAGGGGCTCACCGGGGACCTGAAGCTGAACACCGCGATCTCGGCGGTGATGGAGCTCGTCAACGAGCTCCGGAAGGTGGAACCGGGCGCCGTGCCGGAGGCCGATCTGCCGGCCTACGCGGAGGCGGTCCGGGCCCTGGTGCTCCTCCTGGCGCCCCTGGCGCCGCACCTCGCGGAGGAGCTGCACCGCGTGCTGGGAGGTACGGACACCGTGTTCCGGGCGGGCTGGCCGGAGTACGATCCGGAGGCGGTGGCGGTGGACGAGATCGAGGTGCCCGTGCAGGTGAACGGCAAGGTGCGGGGCCGGGTCACGGTCCCCGCGGACGTCTCCGAGGAGGAGCTGGTGGCCCGGGCGCGTGCCGAGGAGGGGGTGGCCCGGCACCTCGCGGGAAAGAGCGTGCGGAAGGTGATCTACGTTCCGGGAAGACTCTTGAACCTCGTGGTGGGTTGATCATGGCGAAGGGCATCACGCGTCGGAGCGAAGACTACTCGCGCTGGTACACGGACGTGATCCGGGTGGCGGAGCTGGCGGAGCACTCCGTGGTGAAGGGGTGCATGGTGATCCGGCCCTGGGGTTACGCCATCTGGGAGAGGATCCGGGACGCCCTCGACGCGATGATCAAGGAGACGGGGCACGTCAACGCCTACTTCCCCCTCCTCATCCCCGAGTCCCTGCTGGCGAGGGAAGCGGAGCACGTGGAGGGCTTCTCGCCGGAGTGCGCGGTGGTCACCCACGGGGGGGGCAAGAAGCTCGCGGAGCCCCTCTACGTGCGGCCCACATCGGAGGCGGTGATCTGCTCCACCTACGCGCGCTGGATGGAGTCCTGGCGCGACCTCCCCATCCTGGTGAACCAGTGGGCGAACGTGGTGCGGTGGGAGATGCGGACGAGGCTCTTCCTGCGCACCACGGAGTTCCTCTGGCAGGAGGGCCACACCGCCCACGAGACCGCCGGGGAAGCCCGGGAAGAGGTGGCGCGCATGCTGGACGTGTACCGGCGGCTGGCCGAGGAGTGGCTGGCCATGCCGGTGCGCGCGGGCGTGAAGTCCGCCTCCGAGCGCTTCGCGGGAGCGGAGGAGACCTGGGCCATCGAGGCGATGATGCAGGACCGGCGGGCCCTGCAGGCGGGCACCTCCCACTTCCTGGGCCAGAACTTCGCGAAGGCCTACGACATGAAGTTCCAGGGCCGGTCCGGGGACCTGGAGTACGCCTGGTCCACCTCCTGGGGCGTGTCCACCCGGCTCGTGGGGGGGCTCGTCATGTCGCACTCCGACGACCGGGGGCTCGTCCTGCCTCCTCGGCTGGCCCCGCTCCAGGCGGTCATCGTCCCCATCTACCGGTCGGACGAGAGGCGGTCGGAGGTCATGGGGAAGGCGGCCGAGATCGGGAGGGCGCTCGAGGACGCGGGGATCCGGAGCCGGGTGGACGACCGGGACCACGTGAAGCCGGGGGCCAAGTTCTTCGAGTGGGAGAAGAAGGGGGTGCCGGTCCGCCTGGAGATCGGGCCCCGGGACCTCGACGCCGGGCAGGCCGTGGTGGTGCGAAGGGACCTCGGCAAGGAGTCCAAGGAGACGGCGTCCCTCGAGGCCGTCCCGGGCAGGATCGGGGAGCTGCTCGACCGCATGCAGGACGATCTCTTCCGGCGCGCCCGGGAGCGCCTCGAGACGCACACCCACGAGGTGGAGGAGTACGCGGACCTCGCCGGCATCCTGAACGGCGAGCTGGGCTTCGTGAAGGCGCCCTGGTGCGGGAACCCCGCCTGCGAGGAGAAGGTGAAGGAGGAGACCACCGCCACCATCCGGGTGATCGAGGAGGCCGAGCGGGACCACCCGGGGCGCTGCGTGGTCTGCGGGCGGGATTCCCGGCTCCGTCCCATCTTCGCCCGCGCCTACTGAGTACGCCCGGGGGCGGGGCTCGCCCGCCCCCGCCCCCCTGCCCCCTACCCGGACGGGCCCGCGGGACCCCCAGATGTGGGGGCCTTTTCCTTTTCAGGTCCCACAATTACGGCTTGCCGCTTGCCCGGGGCGGAGCTCCGCGGTATCCTGTCCGCGGGAAGTCCCGCGCCCCGGGGGGCGCGGCCCGGATCACGGGTACAGCAAGGAAGGAGCGCCCAGTCATGGCGACAAGGTCCTTCATCAAGCGGATCCTCTCGCTCGGCAGGAGCGGGGAGGAGGCGGAAGCGGCTCCGGCTTCCGAGGGGCTGCTCGGCGAGGGGGCGATGGCGGCGTCGGGGAGCGGAGAGGCCGCGCTCCGTCCCTCCATCACGGAGATCCTCTTCCGGCGCCGTTCCCAGCCGGAAGCGGGGGAGGCGGAGACGGGGACGAAGACGGAGACCGGGGAGCAGGAGCTGGTGCCGGACCGGGCCGGAGAGAGGCGCGTCTCCCGCAAGGAGGAGACCGCCCAGAAGATCTCGGAAGGGTTCGACAACCTCTCGGGGCTCCTCAAGTCGATCAGCGAGAAGCTCGAGACGGGGAACGCCCGGGGCCGGGCGCTCCACGAGTCGATCGAGGGCCTTCCCGAGGTGCTGAAGTCGATCCCGGAGACGAACCAGGCGCAGATCGAGTTCCTGGGCACGATCTCGAAGCAGCTCGACCTCCAGACCACCCGGGCGGGCGAGCTGGTGAACCACCTGAAGACCCTCCCCGAGATCCTGAGGTCGCTGCCGGACACCCAGGAGAGGCTGGTGAAGCAGCTCACCGGCCTGGGCGAGAAGCTCGAGCGGGACACCGAGAACCAGCTCGCCTACATGCGCGGGGCCCAGAAGGCCCAGCAGGCCTCGCTGGTGGCGTTCCAGAACACCCAGAACAAGTCCCTGAACCTCTTCCACAAGGCCCAGCAGCAGAGCCTGGCGGTGTTCAAGCACGCCCAGGCCGAGCAGGCGGGACAGATCCGCGAGCTCATCGAGATGAGCCAGCGGAGCATGATGCGCGTCCTCCTGGCGTGCGCGGGGATCGTGGGGGCGGCCATCGTGGGGGCGGCGGCGCTCTACTTCCTGCGCTGATCTCCGGGCGCGGCGGCCTCGGGCGCCGGTCCGCTCATCCCGGAGCGCGGGCCTCCCCGCGGCGGACCCCGGGGAGGCCCCGGCCCGGCCCCGGGATCAGCCGTGGCGGGCGACGAAGTCCCGGAGGAAGTCCGCCAGGGCCTTCACCCCTTCCAGAGTCATCGCGTTGTAGATGGAAGCCCGGCACCCGCCCACGGACCGGTGCCCCTTCAGCCCCACGAGGCCCGCGTCCTTCGCCTCTGCGATGAACATGCGCTCCAGCTCCTCCGTGGGCAGGCGCCAGACCACGTTCATGTAGGAGCGGCTGTCCTTGCGGACGGGAGTGCGGAAGAAGCCGGGATTCGCGTCGAAGAGGTCGTAGAGCAGGTCGCCCTTCTCGCGGTTCTTCCGGCCCATGGCCGCCAGGCCGCCTTCCCGCTCGATCCAGCGGAGGACCTTGCCCACCACGTAGATGGGGAAGCAGGGGGGCGTGTTGAACAGCGAGTTCTTCTCCACGTGGGTGCGGTAGCTCACCATCGTGGGAAGGCCGTCCGCGCAGCGGTCGAGGACGTCCCGGCGGAACACCACCATGGTGACCCCCGAGGGCCCGAGGTTCTTCTGGGCCCCCGCGTAGATGATCGCGAAGCGCGAGGCGTCGAACTCCCGCCAGAGCATGTCCGAGGACATGTCGGCCACGAGCAGCACGCCCTCCGGGGGCTCGGGGTACTCGTGGAACTGGGTGCCCGCGATCGTGTTGTTCGAGGTGAAGTGGAGGTAGACCGCGTCGTCGCGGAGATCGAGCTGATCCTGCGCGGGCACGTAGGCGAACCGGCCCTGCTCGTCCTCCGCGTCGTGGGCGATGTGTACGTCGCCGAAGAGCTTCGCCTCCTGGATCGCCTTCTTGGCCCAGGTGCCGGTCCGGACGTAGTCGGCCTTGCCGCCGCCCGCGAGGAGGTTCTGGGGGATCATGTAGAACTGGGTGGAGGCGCCCCCCCCCAGGAAGAGGACGGCGTAGTCGTCCGCGGAGAGCCCCAGGAGGTCGAGTGCGAGGGAGGCGGCGCCGTCGTGCACCTCCGAGTACTCGGGGCTCCGGTGGCTCGTCTCCATGATGCTCATGCCGGTGCCGCGGAAGTCGAGCAGCTCCTCCCGGACCTCCTCGAGCACGGGCAGGGGCAGGGTGGCGGGACCGGGGTTGAAGTTGTACACGCGGTGGGTCATAGCCTTCCCTCCT
>JAOZQC010000167.1:4918-7135 GCA_029932425.1 Planctomycetota bacterium
CTGGTCGATGATCTCCTCGATGATATCGCCGATGCGGAGCAGGTTCTCGCGGGTGGAGGCCCCCAGGTGAGGGGTGAAGTAGGCGTTGGGGGCGTCGAGCAGAGGGCAATTCTCCCAGTCCGGGGGATCCGAGTACCAGACGTCGGTGCCGAACGCGCGGACCTTGCCCCGGCGCAGCGCGTCCGCCATGTCCGCCTCCACCACGCACTTCCCCCGGCCCGTGTTCACCACGATGACCCCGTCCTTCATCTTCTCGATGGCGGCGTCGTCGATCATGCCCTCCGTCTCCTCGGTGAGCGGGAGGTGGAGGGAGAGGAAATCGGAGCGGGCGAGGAGCTCGTCGAAGGAGACCATCTCCGCGTGGTCGGAGCGCTCGACGTACTTGTCGTGGGCGATCACGCGCATCCCGAAGGCCTTGGCGCGGATCGCGGTCTCGGTGGCGATGCGCCCGATGCCCAGAAGCCCCAGGGTCTTCCCGTAGAGCTCCGTGCGCTTGAGCTCCTTCTTCTTCCACTCCCGGGCCTTCATCGTGTTGTGCCCGGGGATGAGGTTGGCGGGGATGGACACGAGGAACGCCATGGCCAGCTCGGCCACCGCGATGCTCGACGCGGCGGCCGTGTTGTGGACCGCGATCCCCTTCGACTCCGCGTAGGGGATGTCGATGTTGTCCAGTCCCACCCCGCCGCGGATGATCAGCTTCAGGCGGGCGGCGGCGTCGATGTACTCCCGCGTGCACTTCGTCTTCGATCGGACGAGGACCACGTCCGCCTCCGGCAGGCGGTCCTTGTCGTCGAACACTTCGCCGAAGCGCGCCAGCTTGTCCGGCAGTCCCGGGTCGAAGGCGTCCGAGATCAGGATCTTCATGATGTCCCTCCCAGGGGTCAGTCGGAGAGCGGCCGGACGATGAGGCCGGACCGCAGCTTGGGCTCGAACCACGTGGACTTGGGGGGCATCACCCGGCCCGCGTCCGCGATGGCCATGAGTTGCTCGATGCTCGTGGGATGGAGGGCGAAGGCCGCGGCCGCGCCCCCCTCCACCCGGCGGACCAGCTCGTCGAGACCGCGGATCCCGCCCACGAAGTCGATGCGCTCGTCGGTCCGGGGGTCGCCGATGCCGAGCACCGGTGCCAGGAGGTTGTCCTGCAGGATCGCCACGTCCAGGCCCGCCACCGGGTCGTCCTCCGGGAAGGTGCCGGGCCGGGCCGTGAGCCGGTACCAGCGTCCGCCGAGGTACATGCCGAAGCGGTGCGGGGCGTCCGGCTTCGGGTGGTCCGTGGGGTGGACCTCGAAGCGCTCCCCCACCTTCGCCAGGAACTCCTCCTCGGAGAGACCGGCCAGGTCCGACACCACGCGGTTGTAGTCCAGGATCTTCATCTGGTCGTGGGGAAAGAGCACGCTGAGGAAGAAGTTGTAGGGCTCCTCGCCGGTGTGCCGGGGGTTCGCGGCCCGGCGGGCCGCGGCCACGTTCGACGCGGAGGCGCTGCGGTGGTGGCCGTCCGCCACGTAGAGGCAGGGGATCCTCGCGAAGGCCTCCCGGATCCGGCGGATCAGGGCCTCCTCCCGGATCACCCACAGGGTGTGGCGCACGCCGTCGGGGGCCGTGAAGTCGACCTCCGGCTCCCCTTCCCGGACCCCGTCCACCAGGGCGTCCACCTCCTCGCTCTTCACGTAGGTGAGGAAGACGGGGCCGGTGTTGGCGTTCAGCGCGTCCACGTGCCGCGTGCGGTCGTCCTCCTTCACCTTCCGGGTGTGCTCGTGCTTCTTGATGAGATCCGCGTCGTACTCCGCGACGCTCGCCCCGGCCACCAGGCCCACCTGCACGTGGTCGCCCATCACCTGCTGGTAGGCGTAGAAGCAGGGCGTCTCGTCGCGGAGGAGGACCCCCTCCTCGACGAGGCGCCGGAAGTTCTCCGCGCCCTTGGCGTAGACCTCGGGGGCGTAGTGGTCCGTGTCCGGGGGAAGGTCGATCTCCGGCTTCACCACGTGGAGGAAGGAGATGGGGTTGTCGCGCGCCAGCTCGCGGGCCTCCTCGGTGTCGAGCACGTCGTAGGGGGGGCTCGCCACCCGCGCCGCCAGCTCGCGCCGCGGCCGGTAGGCCCGGAAAGGCCGGATGTCCGCCATGGAATGTTCCTCCGCTGGTCTTCCGCGGCCGCGTGACGCGGCGTTCGGGGCGGAAAAGGCAGGCTAATCGAGCGGGGTTCCGGGGGCAAGATGATCA
>JAOZQC010000168.1 GCA_029932425.1 Planctomycetota bacterium
GGGGGCGTAGGTGCAGGGATCCCGGGTCAGGAAGTCGAAGATCGCGTGCCGGCTCGCGTCGGCCCCGGACATGAAGCTCGACCAGGAGGACGGGCTGATGGAGGGCACGGGGATCGAGAGGGGCCGGAAGGTCCCCTCCTTCGCCAGCGCCGCGAAGTTCGGCATGCGCCCCTTCTCCATGTACCGGCGCGCGAGGCCCGGATCCAGGCCGTCGAGGCCGAGGACCACCACCCGCCGGACCCGGCCCCGGACGGGCCGCTTCGCGAAGAGGAGGCGGTAGAGCACGAGGAAGGGGAGGGCCAGGATCACCAGGAACACGAGCACCCCGATGAGGAGGCCGAGGAAGAGGGGCGCCAGGACGAACCCCGCCCCGGGCCCCACGTAGGCCTGGGCCCGCCCCGCCAGGAGGAGGAGGACGGACAGGGTGAGGAGGATCCGCGCCGCGGGCCGGGCCGGGAGCTTCCTCATGCCCCGGCGCCCCGCGAGAAGAGCCGGGCCAAGAAACCCCGGCGGCGCCCGCCCCGGGCCGGGCGGTCCGGCGCGGGGACCGCGGCGAGGAGGGTCTCGATCACCTCCTCCGCGGTGACCCCGTCGGCCTCCGCCTGGAAGCTCACGATGATCCGGTGCCGGAAGACGGGCCCCGCCACCGCCCGGAGGTCTCCGGGCAGGACCTCCGTCCGCCCGTGAAGGAGCGCCCGCGCCTTGCCCCCCAGCACCAGGGCCTGGGCCGCCCGCGGCCCGCCCCCCCAGGAGACCCACTCGTTCACGAAGTCGGGGGAACCCGGGCGGCCGGGCCGGCTCCGGCGGGCCAGGTCCACGGCGTAGGCCATGACCGCGGGAGGGGCGGTGATCGACCGCACCAGCCGCAGCAGGGAGAGGATCTCCTCCCGGCAGAGCAGGGGGGAGAGGGGCGCCGGGTCCCGGGTGGTGGTGAGCCGGACGATGCGCCGCTCCTCCTCGCGGTCCGGGTAGTCGAGCCGGATGTTCAGGAGGAACCGGTCGAGCTGGGCCGCGGGCAGGGGGTAGGTACCCTCCTGCTCGATGGGGTTCTGGGTGGCGAGGACGAAGAAGGGCGGCTCCAGGGGGTAACGCTTCCCCACGGAGGTGACCTGCCGCTCCTCCATGGCCTCCATGAGCGCGGCCTGGGTCTTCGGCGGCGTGCGGTTGATCTCGTCGGCCAGGATCACGTGGGCGAAGATCGGCCCCTTGCGGAACGTGAAGGCGCGGCTCGCGGAGCCCGTCCCCCGCACCAGCACCTCGGTGCCCACGATGTCCGAGGGCATCAAGTCCGGGGTGAACTGGATCCGCCGGTAGGAGAGGTCGGTGAGCTCGGCCAGGCTCCGGATGAGCAGCGTCTTGGCCAGGCCGGGCACGCCCACCAGGAGCCCGTGCCCCCCCGCCAGGAGGGTGATGAGCAGCTCCTCGATCACCCCCGAAAGCCCCACGATCCGCTTCGCCAGCTCCCCGCGGATCTTCTCCGCGGTGTCGGCGAACTCCCGGACCCGGGAGGGATCCGCCCGGGCGGGCACGGGGGGCGCGGTGGTCTCGGCGGCCATAGGGCGCCGAGTATACGCCCTCCCGCCCCCCGCCGAAGCAGGTTCCGGACGGCCCGGAGGCGTGCCGCGGCGGACCTCCGCGCCGGGATCGCCGCCGGCGACTCCCTCCCTCGAGACGAGCGGCCGGATCCCCTGCGGCGGACCTTCCGGGTTTCCGCGCGGCTCGCGGACTCGGGCGAGAGCCGGCGCCGAAGGCGGCCGCGGAGCGCAACCGGCGGAGAAGGAGCTGCCCCCGCGGCTCGGCGGCGGCCGGGCCCGCGCGCTGCCCCCGGATCCCGGTTTCCTTCCCGGGACTTCCCTCCGCCCCCGGCTCATCGCCCGGGTGGTGGGATTCTCAGGCTGCGGCCCCGCGGCACATGTTCGCCGTGCCGTTCATCAACCCCATCATCAGGCAGAACACGATGACGCCGACGGGAAGACCCGCGATCACCGCCACCATGGCGAACGCCGGCACGGCGAACGACATCACCCCGGCCGCCGCAAGAAGAACAGTGAAGGCGAGGTAGAGTCTCCTCCGGGAATCAGCCCGTTCCCAGATCCCAGGGTCCTCCACCGCCTCGGCCATCGCCATGATCAGTCCACAGAGTCTCCAGATCAGCACGATGTTCAGGATCGTCGAGATCACGCCGAGAGGCGCGCCGAGGGAAACCCATGTCGTGACATGGCCCGATCGCCACACCGGGATCCCGAATTCCACCACATCGAAGAGAGAGAGGAATACGAGCCAGTGGGCGAGGGTCCGCAGTCCCTTCACGGCCGGGGACAGATCCAGGAGGGCCGTCAGCGCGGACGCCGTCAGCAACCAGCCGATGAGGTCGGGAAGCACGTCGACATGTACGTTGTCGATGCCGACCCGGAAGTCGAGGAAGAACACGAACGCCCAGGCCATGCGCCGGAACGCCGCCGCGCACCGGTCCGTCCGGACGATGTCGGGGTCGACCTCGAACATGCGTCAACGGCCTCCTCGTCCCGCCGGCGGCGCACCGGACCGGCCCGGTGGGGATCGCGGCAAGGCCGCGGGGAAGAACCGATCACTGTTCATGCGCCCGTTCCATTGCCGTGATCTGGTGAACTGCCCTCACTCTCTTCTCCGGCGTCAGAACGACCGTCGAATGAGAGGAACCGCAACTCTCCATGTAATCCCCCGCGCTTCCCTCATGCCTGCCGGCCGAATCCCTCCATCCCACGTGCGTGGAGCACTCGCCGAACCGACCGGCGATGGCCACGGTAATGAAACGGCCGTCCTCGAGTCTCGGAATCACCCGCTCGTCCATTCCGAGCGAGATCGTCACTTCCGTGATGTCTTCTCCCGTTACGTTCCAGAGGGTGACGCGCGCCGGGCCGATGCCTCGCATCGCACCCTTCCACACGGGCCCGGCGATCCACGTCGCAACGACCACCAGGACCATTCCCCCCGTAGCTACGAGCATGGCTCTCCGGGTATTCATCATTCCGGCCTCTTCCGCCCCCGAGCGCGGATCAGCGCTTCCCGTCGAGCCGGAGGCTCGACGGTCCTTGCATCTCGACCATCAGCATCCCCTCTTCCCCGAGCGGGTGACGAGCGAGCACCTCGCCCCCGGCGGACACCGCGAAGGCCCCGCCGAAACTCTGGTCATCGGGCAGGCTCCCGTCGGTGAGGTAGTTCGTCATGAGCGCCGGGGTTCGGGTCAGGCTCACCCGCCGGGCGTACTCGGGCAGCTCCTCCGTGTCCCAGCGTCTCTGATCGGCGCTTCCATCGGAGAAGCACCTCGAGAACGGGAAGAGCAGCCAGTCCGCACCCAGGCCCCGGAAGCGGTGCACGATGGCATCGTCGAAGAGATCTCCGCAAAGGAGGAACCCCACCGTTCCGAACGGCGTCCGCGTCCCCGCCGTTTCGGTCCCCTGGCGATAGACCTCCGGATCCGCCGCCTTCCCGTGCCACCCGGGCTGGATGCGACGGTAGAGGAGTCCGATGAAGCCGTCCGGCGGCAGCAGCACCGCGGAATCGTAGAGACCGGCCCCCCGGCGCTCGAGCATGCCGAAGCCGAGCCAGCAGCCGTGTCGCCGACAGAACGCGCCGAGCCGGTCCGTCGCCGGCCCCGGGATCGTCTCCCCGAGAGGCAGGTCGTGCGCCGGGTCATCCTCGATGACCAGCCCCGTGAGGACGGCCTCCGGGAAGAGGATCAGACCTGCCTTCGCGGAAACCGCGTCGGCCGCCATTCGCTCCACGGTGGCGAGGTTCGCCGACCGGTCTGCGGTCAACCGGGGCACCACCAGGGCCGCCTTCATGCCGCCTCCCGTTTCCCGACACCCTGCATCGAACGTTCGAGCTCAGCCGCTTGCAGATTCGCGCGGCTTCAACCGGTCATGGGAACGCAAACCGGTGCGCAATACGACATAACCGAGAACACCGGAGGCAAGAGAACCCATCATGATGCCCAGCCTCTCGTCAAACAGCAAGTCGGCACCCGTCTCTTCGAAAGCAAGTGATCCGATGAACAGGCTCATGGTGAAACCCACGCCGCAAAGAACAGCCGTACCGTACAGCCCCCTCCAAGACATGCCGCCGGGGCAAGACAATCCTTCGTCTATCCGAGAGTTCACCTTCCACCAGCTCTCGTTTCAACTCCAGACCGATAAGCAGGAAGAACACCGCCATCAAACCGTCATTGATCCAGAGCAACAGCGGCTTTGCTATCGTCAACGCACCTACGCGGATCTCCACGGCGACATCGAGAAGCAACGCGTAGAACGATTGCATCGGTGTATTGGCGCACACAAGGGCAAGCAAGGCGGCGCACATGAGGAGAATGCCGCCGGCGGATTCCAGCTCGAGGAAGTCGGAGATCCACGAGTTCCGAGTGTTCTTCATGTATTACCAACCTCCCCAGTCTTCGCCCGGCTCGCGGTTCGGCGGGAGCCGGGGCGGAAGGCTACCGCCTCCGGGCGCCGAGGAGGGGCGGCCGCAGGCCGCGGCCGGAGGAGGGGGAGCGGCCACCCCCGGCGAAAGGAGACAGCGCGGGCATGCCCGTCGCAGCTCGGCTCCGGGCGTGCACGCACTGAGGGTCTACTTCCCGCCGGAGCGGGGTGAGACCGTCTACGACCACGCCCTGTCCCCGGGCCCGGGATGGTCCGCTCCGCTTCCGGCCGGGGTACCGGTGCTGTCTCGAGGCGGACGCCTCCTCCGCCGACGGCGGTGCGTTCGAGGATTCCGCCGCGGCGGAGGTCGGCTGCCGGGCACATTGCCGTCGGGAGTTCAGGAGTCACTCCCCCACCTCCAAGAGGTTCACCTTCCCCGGACTCACAACGAATCCCATCCCCCGCACCTTTCGCGGATGACCCTCCGTGTGCCAATCGTAGCTCTCCGCCGGGAGACCGATCAGTTGGGCTTTGCCTTCACGGTCGATCCGCGCGCTGAAGAACCCCTTGAACCAACGCTCCTGCGCCGACACCAGGACGACTCTTCCTCCGATACCCACCGCATCATGCCCGAACACCGAGGCCCCGCCTGTCCCCGAACACCGCGATTCGCTTCCACCGCGCCGCCCTGCAGCTCACCCCATCCCCACCGCGAATCACGCAGGAAGCAGATCGTCATGCCCTCTTCCCGGCCACGGCAATGCAACTGCTGCCGAATCGGATCGGCCTGCCCTTCCCGATCTCGTGAACTTCCGAACGCAACAGCTTCCCAACGAAACCCCGCACGAATCCAACGCCCCCGGTGTGTTCCCTCCGCGTAGTGGCCGGCGTGACCGACTTCCGGAAACCGAACCAGCTCGGGACTGACCGGAAGATCAGGATCGGAACAACGAGAAACGAGAAGAAGTAACTACAGTACAAGACATCGAATCCGCACTGTCTCAACAGCGCGGACAGCGAATCCCTCGTATACCTCCGGAAGTGTCCCGCACGGACATCATCGTTGGACCAGAGGAACGGAAGGGCCGGCACGGTGACGTATAGTGTTCCGCGCGGCTCGAGGTAGTAGGAGACGAGACGCAGGAAGGCAGCATCGTCCTCGATGTGCTCGACGACATCGAATAGCCCGGCCGCCGGAATCGACTGCCGGGCGAACCCTGCGCCTTGAAGGGTCGATTGGATCACGGTGCGGATGCCGCGTCTCCTCGCGTTCCGAGCTCCGATCGGACCGGGCTCCACCAGAACGACCTCCGTGCCGGCGGATTGCAGCGCCCTGGAAACGCATCCGTTTCCACCGCCGATGTCGAAGAAGACGGACGATGGTGAGAACCTCCTTACGAGCTGCCGGATGACGTTGTTTCGGTGCCGGAACCAGAAGGACGCGTCCTCGACCGCGAAGCACGCCTCGTTCCCTTCTTCCGGATACGACACGCCGTCTTGCCTGGGAGCGACCCAGACGCCATCTTCACGCTGGACGAGCTTCGAGCTGATGGCCACGATCTCCGTCATCTGTTCCACACCGCGGGCCTGCCCGCAGCCGATCTGCGACGGGCACGCCCGCGCTGTCTCTTCCCGCCGGGGGAGGCGGATCCTCCCCCGCCGGCCGCGTACCGCGGCCGACCGGCTCGCTTCGGCAGAACCGGGATTGCACCACCGCGGCGGCCGGACGGTCCGCGGTGCCGATGACGTACGCCCGGCAAGACCCCCTTCGGAGATCATGAACGGCCCCGACCGTGTGAGGGGTATCCCCCAGCGCTTCCGCCCGTGTCTGGCGCTCGCCCTCACCGAGCAGGACACCGGCAGCGTTCATCTCGCTCTCCGCCCATCACCCAGGGAGAGGGCGTGCGGGAACACGCGGGCCGTCCTGGTTCGGAGTTCGGTCATCCCTCTCTCCGGGGGATTGCGCGGAATCGTACTTCCCCCACCGGGCGGCGTCAACGGCGCGGTTCGCACGGTCGCTTTCCGGGAAACCGCCCGGCCCCCGGGCATGCCGGAGGGCCGGGAAAGAAGGCGGGCGGCGCCCCGCCGGGGGGCGGTGAAGGAGATCTCACGCCCCGCCGGCCGGAGCCCGTGTCCGGGAAGCACAGGGTTCTCGAGGGGGCCCCTCGTCCCTCCTCCGTGACTGTCGGCGGATGCCGGAAGGAACCGCCCGGGAGCCGCGGGTTCTCCGGGCTTTCCCGGCGCGCAGGCCCCGCTCCCCGGCGGGCGCCCGCCCCCCCGCCGGGGCCGGGTGCCGTTGCGGGGAGGGCGGCGGGGGCGTATGCTTCGGGGACGGGGGGTCTGGAGGGCGGCAGGGTTGATCCGCATCGTTCACCTCATCACCACCCTCGACATGGGAGGGGCCGAGGGGCAGCTCTTCGAGGTGCTCTCCCGGCTCCCGCGGGAGCGGTACCGCATCACCGTGGCCTGGCTCAAGGGGCGCGGGGAGCTGGCGCCGCGCTTTGGGGAGGCGGGGATCCCGGCCCGGCGGATCGGCGTCCGCTCCGTTCTCGGCTTCCTCCGGCGGGAGAGGCCGCACCTCGTTCACACCCACCTCATGAAGGCGGACCTCCTGGGCGGGCCGGCGGCCCGG
>JAOZQC010000169.1 GCA_029932425.1 Planctomycetota bacterium
AGGATGCGGCGGGGGCGGTCCCGGTAGGAGACGGAGAAGCCCACCCGGGCGAAGGGGCGGCCCCGCTGCCCGTAGAACTCCACGAGAAGGGACTGGAGCGCGTAGGGGGTGTAGGGGGTGAAGGGCCGGCCGATCATCCCCCGGAGGGGCTGCGCCAGCATGCGGAGCAGTCTCTTCTCGCTGAAAGCGGCGGTACCCCGGATGTGCACGGCCGCCAGCTCCGCGCGGGGACCCGGCGTGACCCCAAACGCCGCGCGCACCCGGATCGTCTCCCCGTCGCCCCCGCGCCGGGGAAGGGGGGGAGGCGGGCGGACCTCGGCGCGCAGGTAGCCCTGCTGCCGGAGCCAGGTGGCCATCCGGCCCGCCGCGGAGAGCAGGTCGGAGCGCACGTAGAGGCGGGGTCCGAGAAGGCCGTCCCGGCGCACCTCCACGAGGGCCGCCAGGTCCTTCGCGGAGACCTCCTCCGCCCCCTCGATGTCGACGCCCTCGAGGATCACCCGGGGGCCCTCGGACACGGTGAACACGGTCTCCCCGGAAGGCTTCCGCCGGAACGTCACCTCCGCGAAGGGAAAGCCCCGCGCGCGGTAGAGGCGGGCCATCTCGTAGGCGGCGTCGTCGGCGTAGGCGGGGTCCGGGTGCTCGCGGTACCTGGCCAGGTCGAGCGCGGCGGCCGCCTCCAGGTCCGGGGCCGGGACGTGCGCGTTGCCGCGGATCGTCCAGGGATCGCCCGCGGCGAGGCCCGGGACGGCGAGGAGGAGCAGGGCGAGGATCGTCTTCATCAGCGGAAGGTGAACCGGAAAACGAGGTCGAGACCGTAGTTCCTGGGATCGTCCTGCGCCCCCCGCAGGTAGAGCCAGTGGTCGATCAGGCGGAGCGTGGCGCGGAAGGCGGGGATGCCGCCGGTACCCTCCTTGCTGGAATCGATCTCCACCTCGATCCGGTCCGCGAGCCGGGAGAAGGGGGAGTCGGAGCCTCCCGAGGAGAGCTCGGAGAGGATCTGCCGGCCGAGGAAGCGGGCGGCGACGCCTCCCAGGGCCCCCGCCGCTTCCGAGCGCACCGCGCCGGTGGTGAGCAGGGAGACCACGTCCGGTTCCGGGAGGGCCGGGTCGGAGGAGAGGCGGATGCGGGGAGCGTCGGCCGCGCCGGAGAGATCCGCCGTCACCCGCCAGGGCGGGATGCGGGTCGTGGCGCGCGCGGTGACGTACGGCCGCAGGGGCTCGTGGCGCCGGAACTCCACGACGGCGTGCTCGATGTCCATGGTCGCCGTGGGCAGCGTGGCCTTGCCCCGGGCCACGTGGATGCGGCCGTCCGGCCGGGGGACCGCCACCGTGCCCGTGACCCGGAGGGCGCCCTCCGCCACCGCATCCACGAACTCGTCCCGGACCCGGATGCTCTCGGGAGGGGCCTTCACCCGCACGTCGAGCCGGACCGCCCCGAGCACGGGATCGGCGGTCACGGGGAGGGGGGCCACCGTGGGACGGGAGCTGAGGGCGCCCCGGTTCTCGAAGTAGTTCCGGAGGAGCCCCGTGTGGCCCAGGGCCCGGAAGGTCCGGAGGGTGGCGTCCCCGGCGAGGAGGAGATCGTCGGGCGCCCGGCCGGTGAGGGTGAGGTCGAGATCCGAGCGGAGGCGCAGCCCTTCCTTCCGGACGAGCAGGAGGTTGCGGGCGCCGAGGCGCAGGTTCACCCGGGCGGGTCGGCCCCTCTCGAGGGTCACGTCGCCGTGGACCTGGAAGGTGCCGCGCCCCGCGGTTCCCGTGAGCTCCCGGACGAGGATCCTCCCCGGGCGGAGGGTGAGGGCGATCTGGAGGTCCTCCACCGGCGGGGCGCCCGGGGCGCGGAGGCGCCCGCCGTCGAGGCGGATCTCGCCGCGCCAGGAGGGATCGGTCACCGGCCCCGTGACGTAGAGATCCGCCCGGACCGCGCCCGCCGCCCGGAGGGTGGAGTCCGGGAGCCCGGCCTCCGCCAGGTCGAGGCCGTGGGCCACGACGTGGAGGTCCAGGGAATCGGCCCCCGAGACCCGGGCGGACGGCGGTGCAAAGGAGAGGGCGAGGGGCACGGTGCCCGTGAGCGAGAGGTAGCGGCCCCCGCCGCCCACGCGCCCGCGGCGGACGGAGAAGACGCCGTCCTCCCAGTCCGCGGCGAGGTCGAGGGTCCCGAGATCCACGTCTCCGGCCCGGAGGTCCCGGCCGGTCACCTCCAGGGCCAGGCGGGGACCGTCCAGGACGCGGAGGCGGGCCCGGGCCGTCCCCGCGGCGGGGAGCTCGAGCCCCAGGCGGGCGGCCAGGGACGCGAGGTCCGCTCCGGGCACGGAGAGGGTGAAGCGGGGCTGCCGGAAGTTCCCCCGCTCGAGGACGAAGGACCCCTCTCCGCGGACCGGGACCCCGAGGGCGGAGGCGGAGAGGGATTCCACGCGGACCGAGCCGCCGGCGGGGCCGAGACCGGTGAGCCCGAGCCGGAGCTCGAGATCGGCGAGGAGCACCCCCGGCACCCCCTCGGCCCGGATCTCCCTTCCCCGGAGAACGAGGTCTCCCCGGGCCCGGGGGGAGCCCACCTCCCCCGAGAGGTCGAGCGTGAGATCCAGGGTGCCGTCGGCCCGGGGCACTCCCGGGATGGGCCCCGCGGCGGAGAGGGGGAGCCCGCGGACGCGGAGCTCTCCGGAAAGGGGAGCGCGGGCGATCTGCCCGGGGGCCCGGAGGTCGAGCGGCGCCCGGGCCCGGGCCTCCACGGTGTAACCGGGAGCCGTGATGCGGAGGGTCCGGAGCCGGGCCCGGCCCTCCGCGAGGCGGGCCGAGAGGGAGAGCCGGTCCGCCCGGATCGCAGGGCGGCCGGGAGGGGCGACACCGGGCGCCTCGATGTCGAGCTCGAGATCCACCCGCGGCCGCTCGAGGGTCCCTTCCGCCCGGAGGTCGCCCCGGACGAGCCCGAGCACGGGGAAGGGGAGGGAGAGGGCGCGGGCGAGGTCCGGCGCCCGCACGTCGGAGAGCGCGGCCGAGAGGTGGAGGTCTTCTCCCGGGACCAGGGGGACGCGTCCGGAGAGGCGCACCTCGCCGCCCGGCCCGAGGAGCCGTCCCTCCCGGACGGTGAGCGCGCGGGCGTCCCGGGAGATCTCCGCGGTGAGCGTGAGCGGCGGCACGCCGGGAACCCCGCGGGCGGTGAGGGCATCGAGGAGGAGGCGGTGGAGGTCCGGCACCCGGGCCTCGAGGCGGACCTCGCCGGCGGCGAAGCCCCGGACGCGGGGGTCCCGGGCGGTGAGGACCAGGGAGAGCCCGGGGGCGTCCGGCGTGCCGTCGGCCCGGACGGCGAGATCCAGGGCGCCGCTCACGCGGGGGGGCAGTTCCGCGGGGAGGAGGTCCCGGCGGGCGGAGAGGTCGGCCACGTGGACCTCGGCCTCCCCGCGGAAGCGGACGGGTTCCGCGGTGGCGATGCGCCCCGAGGCCCGGAGCCGGTCCCCGCCGTCCTCCACCACGAGGCGCGGGACCGTGATCTCCTCCGGGGTGCCCCGGGCCGACAGCTCCACCCGCCGGGCCGAGTACGGGCCCCACCGGGCCCCCTCCACGGCGAGGTCCACGGAGAAGGAGGGGTTCCCGAAGGGCCCCGAGACGGTCCCCTCGCCGGAGACCCGTCCCGCCACCGGCAGTCCGGCGGGCGCGAGGCGGGCGCGGGAGGCGTCCACGGACCGGAGGGTGAAGCGCCCGTCGAGGAAGCGCTCGGCCGCGAGGGCGAGGCGGGCGGAGAACCCGGTGCTCTTCCCCTCCACCTCTCCCCGGGCGCGAAGGATGCCGCCCGCGAGATCCCCCCGGACGGTGAGCGACCGGGAGGGGCGCCCCGCGTACCCCGTCCCCGTGAGGACGAGGTCGAAGGCGGCCCGGACCGCCTCCAGGGAAGGCTCCCCGTCTCCGGGGATCGAACCCTCGACGGTGCCGGCCACGGTGCGGACCTCGAAGCCGGGGAGACCCAGGAAGCGGAGGAAGGGGCGGGGATCCACGTGCTCGATCTCGAGCGCGGCGGAGACTCCGGGCCCGGGTCCCGAGAAGTCGCCGGAGACCCGTCCCCGCACGCGGCCTCCCGGGAGGGGAAGGTCGATCCGGGCGGCGAGGCGGCCCTCGTCCAGCCGGGAGAGATCGGCCTCGAGGAGGCGCCCGAGTTCCCGGTCTCCCTCGCGGGCCTCGTCCACCCGCAGCGCTCCGCCCGCGTAGCGGAACGAGGCCCGGGGGCGGACCGCGCGGTGGACGTCGCCCTCCACCCGCACCTCCAGGGAGGCGGCGGACACCGTGCCGGTGTACCCGTCCTCGGTCCGGTCGGCGGCGACGGCGAGGCCGGCGAGCGCGAAGCGGTCGCCCCCCCGGATCACGGTGAGGTCGAGGTCCCGGAGGCGGATCGCCGCGGGGTGGGGGGGGGATCCCCCGCCGGCGGCGGGCTCCCTTTCCCGGGCGGGAGGGGCCGGGACGCCGAGATCCAGGACCGCCCGGAGCCCCTCCACCTCCACCGTCTCGAGCCAGGCGTCGGAGCCCAGGAGCAGGGCCACCGGCGACCAGGACGCCCGGACCCGCCGCACGGAGGCGCTCCGGATCTCGGGGCGGCCCGGGGCGGCCGCCACCCGGAGGTCCAGGATCTCCGCCCCCGTGATGAGGGACCCCCGGATCCCGCCCGTCTCGAGGAGGATGCCCTCCGCCTCGAGGGCGCCGCGGATCCGGTCCCGGATCCACCCCTCGAAGAGGGGGAAGCGGAAGACCCAGACCAGGAACAGGAAGAGGAGCACGAGGAGGAAGCCGCCGAGAAGACGGCGGGGCCACCTCCGGCGCTGGCGGCGGGCGACGCTCAGAGCCCGCCTCCCGAGGCGACGCAGAGGGCGGCGTCCACGATCTCCGCCGCCACGTCCACGCCCGTGGCCTCCTCGATCCCTTCCAGGCCGGGACTCGAGTTCACCTCCAGGAGGAGGGGACCCTCCTCCCCCTCGAGGATGTCCACGCCGGCGATGCCGAGGTCCAGGGCCCGGGCGGCGGCCAGCGCCAGGTGGACGAGGTCGGGATCGGGATCGAGGGGCTCGGCGCGGCCGCCCAGGTGGAGATTCGCCCGGAAGGTGCCGGGAGGGGCGTGGCGGCGGATGGCGGCCGGCACGCGGTCGCCCACCACCAGGAAGCGGAGGTCGTGGCCGGCGGTCCCGCCCACGTAGTGCTGGACGAGCACGTTCCGGCCCATCTCCCACAGGGCCTCGAGAAGGCTGCGGGCGGACTCCAGGGATTCCACGAGGAAGACCCCCACTCCGTGGGTGCCGGAGAGGAACTTCATGACCACGGGAGGACCGCCCACGGCCTCCACCGCCCAGTCGATGCCGGAAGGGCTGAGGAGGAGGACGGTGCGGGGGACGGGGAGGCCGGCGGCGGCGAGGCGCTCGAGGGTGCACATCTTGTCGCGAGAGTCCCGGACGGCCCCGCTGCCGGCGGTGAGGGGCACGCCGGCGGTCTCCAGGCGCCGCAGCACGGCCAGGGCGTGGTCCGTGATGCCGTGACCGATCCGGGGCACCACCACCCGGGGGAGAGGAAGCGGAGAGCCGCCGTCGGTGAAGAGTCCGGGATCCCCGGGCAGCCGGACGGAGATGGACGCGGGATCCATGACCACCGCCCGCCGGCCCCGCGCGCGGAACGCCTCCGTGAGCCGGCGGGTGGAGTAGATCGCGACGTTCCGGGAGAGGATGAGCGCATCCATCGCCGGAAAGCTATTCCCGCGGGAAGGAAATGGGTAGATGTTTCCATCCCCCGTTCGCGCGGGTCGTGCGATCCTATCGGGAGCAGATGGCGCACCTCATCGTGAAGAGCACATCCCTGGCCGGCCGCCGGCTTCCCCTGCCGGGTCGGGCGGTGGTCCTCGGCCGCAGCCTGGACGTGGACGTCCCCCTGCCCGAGGAAACGGTCTCGCGCCGCCACGCCCTCATCGAGGAGACCGCGGAGGGCTTCCGGATCTCCGACCTGGGGAGCAGCAACGGCACCTGGGTCATGGACCGGAGGCTCGGGGAGGGGGAGCGGGTGCCCCTGCCCCTGGGAGCCCCCTTCCGGCTCGGCGCGGTGGACATCGTGCTCGCCCCGGACGAGGTCATCGAGGAGGAGGGGGTCGCGACCACGGTGCCGGTGGCCGCGCCCGTGGCGCGGCCCGCCCCCCCCCGGGTGCCGGAGCTCGAGGCGAGGCCGCGGGCGGGTCGGGCGAAGCCCGGGGGAGCCCGGCCGCGCGCGTCGCCGGCGCAGCGGGCGGCGCGCCGGCGGGCCCGCCGCGACGCGGTGCGCTGGGTGGGCGTCATCGTGGGGGTGCTGCTGCTGGCCCTGGCGGGCCTGGTCCTGGCGCGGATCGCGGGGCGGACCCGGGGGCCGGAGCGCCCTCCCCGGGACGAGGAGAAGCCGGCCGCGGAGAAGCCCTCGAAGCCCGAGATCCGGCCGCTCTCGCTCCCCCGCTGAACGGGGGAGGGCGGGGGCCGGGCCGGCGCGGGCCCGGGCTCAGCGGGCGGGCTTCCGGGCCCGGGCCTTCTCCAGGATCTCCGCCACGGCTTCGAGGAGGCGGGCGCCGTCCACCGGCTTCTGCAGGGCGAGGGCCACGCCGGGAAGTCCCAGGGACTCCTCCCGGGGGGCCACGGAGATCACGAGCACGGGGATCGCCGAGGTCCGGGGATCACTGGCGAGGAGGAGGAGGACGTCCCGCCCGGAGAGGACGGGCAGGAACATGTCGAGGATGATGAGATCCGGGGGATCCTCCCGGGCGCGGCGGAGGGCGTCCATGCCGTCCGGGGAGAGGCGGACCCGGTACCCGGCCCGGCCCAGCTCGTAGTCCAGGTAGCGCCGGACGTAGCGCTCGTCGTCCACCACGAGGATGCGGGCGCCCTCCTCGCCCTCGCCGCCGGCCTCCCCGCCGGGGGATCCCTCCGCCGGCATCCGGGCTCCCGCGGCGCCGTCCGGGGCGGGGGGGGCCTCGGGAAGCTCGAAGACGAGGCGGGTGCCGCCTCCCGGGGCTTCCTCGGCCCAGATCCGCCCCCCGTG
>JAOZQC010000170.1 GCA_029932425.1 Planctomycetota bacterium
ACCTCGCCGAAATCGCGTCCCCCCATGCCGTCCGCCACCACCGCGAAGGCCTCCTTCTCGGAGGTGTAGAGGGAGTCCTCGTTCAGCTCCCGCCGGCGGCCGACGTCGGTCTTTCCGAAGAACTCGATCCGTTCGGACAAGCGAACCTCCCGTCCCCGACGGGGTATAGCAGGTTCCCCCGTTATCGGCCAAGGAGCGCGGGTCCAGGGACGAATTCCTTTGCCGCGCGCCTTCCCCGCGACACACTCGCGGCTTTGCATCGGCGAACGGGAAGGGAACCCGGATGGAGAGGATCGCGCTCGCCTTCTCCGGCGGCCTCGACACCTCCTTCGCGGCCGTCTGGCTGAGGGAGGAGCGGGGGGCCTCCGTGATCACCGTGTCCGTGGACACCGGGGGCTTCTCCCCCGAGGAGGTGCGGCGGATCCGCGCCCGGGCGGAGGAGGTGGGCGCGGAGCTCCACGTCCACCGCGACGCCCGATCCCGGGTCTTCGAGGGCTTCGTGACCCGGCTCATCCAGGGCAACTGCCTGCGGGGCGGCGTCTACCCCATGGCCGTGGGCGCGGAGCGCGTGGCCCAGGCGGAGGCGGTGGTGGAGGCGGCCCGGAAGCACGGGGCGGACGCGGTGGCCCACGGCTCCACGGGGGCGGGGAACGACGGGGTCCGCTTCGACGCGGCCTTCCGGGCCCTGGCCCCCCGTCTCGCGATCCGCGCCCCCATCCGGGACCTGGCCCCCAGCCGGGACGAGGAGGCCGCCTACCTCCGGGAACGCGGCATCTCCGTGCCCGAGCACACCCGTCTCTACAGCGTGAACGAGGGGCTCTGGGGGATCACCATCGGGGGCGGGGAGACCCACGATTCGTGGAAGGAGCCCCCCGAGGAGGTGTACCGCCTCACCCGCCGCGAGGAAGGCCTGCCGGAAGAGGAGATCGTCCTGGGCTTCGAGCGGGGCGTACCCGTCGCCCTGGACGGCGTGGCCCTTCCCGGCGTCCGGCTGGTGACGGCCCTGAACCGCCGGGCCGGGCGCCACGGCATCGGCCGGGGCATCCACGTGGGAGAGACGATCCTGGGACTCAAGGGGCGCCTGGCCTTCGAGGCCCCCGCCGCGGTGGTCCTCATCGCCGCCCACCGCGAGCTGGAGAAGCTCGTGCTCACGGGGCGGCAGCTCTCCTTGAAGGACCGCCTGGGGGAGATCTACGGGAGCCTGCTGCACGAGGGGCTGTGGTTCGACCCCGTGACCCGGGACATCGAGGCCTTCCTCGACGAGAACCAGCGGCTCGTCACCGGGGAGGTCCGCGTCCGGCTGGCGGACCGGTCCTTCGCGGTGGCGGGCGCCCGGTCCCCCCATTCCCTCCTCGGGTGCGGCGGCGCGGCCTACGGGGAGCGCGGGGCGGGCTGGTCCGGCGAGGAGGCCGCGGGCTTCGCCCGTCTCCACGGCCTGGCCTCGGAGCTGGCGGCGGAGCGCGACCGCGCCGCAGGGGAGACCGCGCCATGAAGATCCGCGCCCACAAGATCGCCTCCGTCACCGCCCACCTCGGGCTTCCGAAGGAGCTCGAGATCAGCTCCGAGATCGAGGCCCGCCCCGGGAACGTCATCGTGGTCCGGGCCCTCCAGGAGAAATCGGTCTACGACAAGCTCGAGCTGGACTCCGGCCGCATGGCCCACATCGGCAAGGAGGACATCATCGTGGGGGCGCTGGGCCGCCGGCGGGCCCTGCGCGGCTTCGTGGGCGAGGTCCCGGAGAGGATCCGGACCGGCGACCGCCTCCAGATCCTGAACCTGGGGGGCGTGGTGGGGGTCTGCGTGGGCGGACACCCGGACCTCGGTCCTCCGCTGGACGTGGAGGTCCTGGGCATGGCGGTGAACGGGGACGGGTCGCCGCTCCACATCGCCCGGGGCGCGCTCCCCCCGCGGGAGACCTACGAGCCCCCCGCCCCGCTGGTGGTGGTGGCCGGGACCTGCATGGCCTCCGGGAAGACCCAGGCGGCCTGCGAGATCATCCAGAAGCTCTCCCAGCGGGGCCGCCGCCTGGCCGGGGTGAAGCTCACCGGGGTGGCCTGCCTGCGGGACGTCCTGAACATGGAGGACCACGGGGCCCGGGCGGGTTTCAGCTTCCAGGACGCGGGCCTCCCCTCCACGGTGGGCGTGGAGAACCTCCCCCAGGTGGCGAAGGCCATCCTCTCCCGCGCCGCCGAGGAGGGCCTCGAGGCCACGGTGGTGGAGGTGGGAGACGGCATCATCGGGGAGTACGGCGTGCGCTCCATCCTCCGCGACGAGGAGATCCGCGCGGCCACCCGGGCACTGGTCCTCTGCGCCAACGATCTCGTGGGCGCCTGGGGCGCCGCGGAGTGGATGCGCGCGGAGGGGCTCCGCATCGACGTCATGAGCGGCCCCGCCACCGACAACGAGGTGGGCACCCGGTACATCAGCCGGGAGCTCAAGATCCCCGCCGTGAACGCCCGGAACGAGCCGCACCGGCTGGCGGACCTCGTGGAAGGGCTCCTCTTCTGATGGCGGGCGGTCCCATCCGCGCCGGCATCGTGGGGGGATCCGGGTACGGCGGCCGGGAGCTCCTGCGGATCCTCTCCCGCCACCCCCGGGTCACGGTGACCGCGGTGACCTCCCGGAGGCACGCGGGGCGCTCCGTGGCCGAGGTCCACGACACGCTGCCGGAGCTCCGGGACCTCTGCTTCTCGGACGGGGCGGCGCCGGACCTGGCCCGGGAGGCGGACGTCCTCTTCTTCGCCCTGCCCCACGGGGAGGCGGCGGGCCGCATGCGGGAGGTGACGGAGGCCGCGCCGGAGCTCCGGATCATCGACCTCTCCGGGGATTTCCGCCTGGCGGACGCCGGGGCCTGGGAGGCCGCCTACGGGCGCCCTCACCCCGCCCCGGAGCTCTGCGGGACGTTCGTGTACGGGCTCCCGGAGCTCTCCCGAGAGGAGATCCGCGCCGCCCGGAGGGTGGCGAACCCGGGCTGCTTCGCCACCGCCGCCGTCCTGGCTCTCCTCCCCCTCGCCGGGGCCGGGCGCCTCCCCCGGGACGTGGCGCTCTCGGGGATCACGGGCTCCTCGGGGTCCGGCGCGGAACCGAAGCCCGCCACCCACCACCCGGAGCGGGCGGAGGACTTCCGGGCCTACCGGCCCCTGGCCCACCAGCACGTGCCGGAGATCGAGGCCGCCCTCCGGTCCGCGGGGGCCGGGGAGACCGCGGCGGCCCTGGTCCCTCACAGCGGCCCCTTCGTGCGGGGGATCTTCCTGACCGCCTGCCTCTTCCCCGAGGACCCCCTCCCCGCGGAGGAGCTCCGGGCCCTCTACGCCGCCCGCTACGAGGGAGAGCCGTTCGTCCTCCTCCGGGAGACCACCCCCCGGGCGGCGGTGGTGCGGGGAACGAACCGGTGCGAGGTGGCCGTGGCCGCGGGACGGGAGGGGCGGCAGGCGGTGGTGCTCGCGGCCCTCGACAATCTCGTGAAGGGCATGGCCGGCCAGGCGGTCCAGAACCTGAACCTCCTCTTCGGCCTTGACGAGACGGAAGGGCTCCTCTGACCATGGACGACGCCGCGATCCGGGCCGCGGAGGATCGGACCCTCCTCGCCACCTACGCCAAGTTCCCCGTCTCCCTCGCCACGGGCCGCGGCGCGTGGGTCACGGACACGGCGGGGAAGCGGTACCTGGACCTCTACGGGGGCCACGCGGTGGCCCTCACCGGCCACTGCCATCCCCGCATGGTGGCGGCGATCCGGGAGCAGGCGGAGCGGCTCCTCTTCTACTCCAACGCCGTGTACCTGGACGTCCGCGCCCGGGCCGCAGAGGCCCTGGCCCGCTTCCTTCCCGAGGGAATGCGGGCCTTCCTCGTGAACTCCGGCACGGAGGCGAACGAGGCGGCCCTGAAGACGGCCCGCATGGTCACGGGAAGGCCGGGCGTGGTGGCCATGGAGGGTTCCTTCCACGGGCGGACGCTGGGCGCCCTCTCCGCCACCGGGCTCCCCCCCTATCGGGAGAAGGCCGGCCCCCTGGTGCCGGGGACGGTCTTCGTGCCCTTCGGGGACGAGAGGGCCCTGGCGGGGGCGGTGGGCGAGGACACGGCGGCCGTGATCCTGGAGCCCATCCAGTCCATGGCGGGGGTCCGGGAGGCGCCCCCGGACTACTACCGGGCGGCCCGGGAGATCTGCACGAGGGCCGGGGCGCTGCTGATCCTCGACGAGGTCCAGACCGCCCCCGCCCGCACCGGGGCCCGGTTCTACGGGGAGCATCCCGGGGTCCTTCCGGACCTCGTCACCACCGCCAAGGGGATCGCCTCCGGCGTCCCCTGCGGGCTCCTCCTGGCCGCGGCCCCCGTGGCGGAGAGGGTGCGGGAGGGCGATCACGGGTGCACCTTCGGGGGAGGCCCCCTGGCCTCGGCGGCCCTGGCCGCCACCCTCGAGGTCATCGAGGAGGAGGAGCTCACGGAGAACGCGGCCCGCATGGGGGAGCTCTTGGCCGGCGGCCTGCGGGCGGTCCCCGGCGTCACGGAGGTGCGGGGCCGGGGGCTTCTCCTCGGCGCGGTCCTCGACCGGAAAGCGAAGCCGGTGCGGCAGGCCCTCCTGGAGCGCCGCATCCTGGTCTCCACCACCCCGGGGGACGACCGGGTGCTCCGGCTGCTCCCCCCCCTCGTCCTGGGCCCGGACGAGGTGGACGTGTTCCTGGACGCCCTGCGGGCGGTGCTCGAGGAGGAACCCCCCGATGCCGGATGAGCCGCGAACCGAAAAGGACCTGCTCTCGCTCGAGGAGATCTCCGGGGAGGAGGTGCTCGAACTCCTGGACCGGGCGGCGCGGCTCCGGGAGGGGGATCACGGGAGGCCCCTGGAGGGCCGGTCCGCGGCCCTCGTCTTCCTGAACCCCTCCCTGCGCACCCGCACCTCCTTCGAGCTGGCCGTGGAGAAGCTCGGGGGACATGCGGTGGTCCTCTCGCCGGGGACGGACGCCTGGAAGCTCGAGGCCCGGGACGGGACGGTCATGGACGGGGACGCCGCGGAGCACGTGCGGGAGGCGGCGGGGGTCCTGGGGGCGCTTTGCGACGTGATCGGGGTCCGGGCGTTTCCGAAGCTCGTCTCCTGGGAGGAGGACCGGAAGGAGACGGTGCTCCGCGCCTTCGCGCGCCACGCGCCCGTGCCCGTGGTGAACATGGAATCCGCCCTCTCCCACCCGCTCCAGGCGCTGGCCGACCTCCTCACCCTGCGGGACGCCCTGGGGGACCTCGCGGGACGCCGCCTCCTCCTCACCTTCGCCTACCACCCCCGGCCCCTCCCCGTGGCCGTCCCCCGTTCCGTGCTCCTCGCCGCCTGCCGGATGGGCATGCGGGTGACGCTGGCCCGGCCCGAGGGGTTCGACCTCCCGGAGGAGACCATGGACCGGGCCCGGTCCTTCGCGGCGAGGGCCGGGGGCGGCCTCGAGGTGGTGGCGGACCCCGACGCGGGGTACCCGGGGGCGGAGGCGGTGTACGCCAAGTCGTGGGCCTCCCCCGCGTTCTACGGCCGGTTCGACATGGAACGGCCCCGGCGGGAAGCGGTCCGGGACTGGATCGTCACCGGGGAGCGCATGGCGCGTACCGCCGGGAACGCTCCCTTCCTCCACTGCCTCCCCGTCCGGCGGAACGTGGTGGTGGCCGACGAGGTCCTCGACGGCCCCCGGAGCGCCGTGATCCCCCAGGCCGCGAACCGGCTCTGGACCACCATGGCCGTTCTCGACCGCATCTTTTGAGGTTGACATGGACGACGTGCGCATCCTCACCCAGGCGCTCCCCTACATGAAGGCCCACAAGGGTCGCACCTTCGTGGTGAAGCTCGGGGGGGAGCTCATCGAGGACGGGGAGGTCCTCGCCTCCCTGGCCCGCGACCTGGCCCTGGCCCACCACGTGGGGATCCGCCTGGCCGTCGTCCACGGGGGCGGTCCCCAGGCCACCGACCTCTCGAAGCGGCTCGGCCTCACCCCGAAGTTCTTCGAGGGGCGCCGCATCACGGACGCCGACACCCTCGAGGTGGCCAAGATGGTCTTCGCGGGGAAGATCAGCGTGGACCTCCTCGGCGCCCTGCGCCGCGAGGGACTCCGGGCCGTGGGGTTCTCCGGCGTCTCCGGGAACGTCATCGAGGCCGTGCGCCGGGAGCCGAAGGAGGTGACGGATCCCGAGACCGGCGAGAACCGGACGATCGACTTCGGGCACGTGGGCGACATCCGGGAGGTGCGGGTGGACCTCCTGGAAACGCTCCTCGACGCCGGCTACGTGCCCGTGCTCTCCTCCCTGGGTGCGGACCGGGAGGGTCGGGTGATGAACATCAACGCGGACACCGTGGCGGTGGCGGTGGCCGTGGCTCTCGGCGCGGACAAGCTCCTCGTCCTCACGAACGTGCCCGGGGTGCTCCGCCACCCCGGGGACCCGGCCTCCGTGATCTCCGCCCTCACCGCGAAGGAGGCGGAGGCGCTGGCCCGGGAGGGGACGCTCCGGGGGGGCATGATCCCCAAGGTCCTGAACCTGGTGGACGCGGTGCGGCGGGGCGTGGCCCGGACCCACATCCTGTCCGGCACCGCGGAGCACGGCCTCCTCACGGAGCTCTTCACGAAGGAGGGCTGCGGCACCATGATCACCCTCGAGGAGGAACACGAGAGGTACCTCTCGGAATGAACGCCCCGGATCCCCTCCCCCTGCTGGCGGAGCTGGTCCGCCGGGAGAGCGTCTCGGGAGGGGAGGAGCGCCTGCTCTCGTTCCTGGCCGGGTGGTTCGGGGAGCGGGGCCTCGAGGCCGCCGTCGAGGGGCGGAACCTGGTGGTGCGGGCGGGCGACCCCGCGGGCCCGCGCCTCCTCCTGAACGCCCACATCGACACCGTGCCCACGGGGCCCGGCTGGACCCGGGATCCCTTCGGGGCGGAGGTCTCCGGCGGCCGGCTCTACGGGCTCGGGGCCAGCGACAACACGGCCTCCGCGGCGGCCATGGCCTCGGCCATGGTGGCCCTGGCCGGGGAGGACCTCCCCGGCGAGGTCG
>JAOZQC010000171.1 GCA_029932425.1 Planctomycetota bacterium
ACAGCTCCTCCCTGAGCCCGGGGTCCTCCACGGGGGCCAGCGCCTCCACGCGGCTCCCCAGGTTGCGCTTCATCACGTCCGCGGAGCCGATGTAGAACTCCTCGTCGCCGCCGTTGCGGAAGTAGTAGACCCGCGAGTGCTCGAGGAACCGGCCCACGATGCTGATGACGGTGACGTTCTCCGAGAGACCGGGGATGCCGGGCCGCAGGCGGCAGGAGTCGCGCACGATGAGCTCCACGCGGACGCCGGCCAGGGAGGCCCGGTAGAGCGCGCGGGTCACGTCCACGTCCTCCAGGGCGTTCATCTTCATGCGGATGAGCCCGTCCCGGCCCGCGGCCTGGTGCTCCGCTTCCCGGTCGATGCGTTCGAGGAGGGCTCGCTTGAGGATCTTGGGGGCGGGCAGGATCTTCACGTAGCGCCGCTTGGGGCGGAAGCCGGTGGTGAGGTAGTTGAACAGCTCGGTGAGGTCCTCGCCGATCCGGCGGTCGGTGGTCATGAGGCCGAGGTCGGAGTAGAGGCGGGCCGTCCCCGCGTGGTAGTTGCCGGTCCCCACGTGGGCGTACCGCTGGAGGCCCGTGTAGTCCTTCCGCACCACGAGGATCACCTTGCAGTGGGTCTTCAGACCCACCACGCCGAAGGTGACGTGGATCCCCGCTTCCTCCAGGCGGCTCGCCCAGCGGATGTTGCGTTCCTCGTCGAAGCGGGCCTTGAGCTCGAGGACCACCGCCACCTGCTTGCCGTTCCGCGCGGCCTCGATCAGGCAGTCGATGGCCTGGGACTCCTCCGAGGTCCGGTACAGGGTCATCTTGATGGCCCGGACCTTGGGGTCGCGGCTGGCCTCGCGGAGGAAGCGCTCCACCGAGCTGGTGAAGGAGACGACAGGGTGGTGGAGGAGGATGGAGCCGCGGTCGCGCAGCACGTGGAAGATGTTCCGCTCGGTGACCGTCTCGGGGTGGTCCACCGGGTGGTGGGGGGGATCGTGCAGCTCGGGTGCGGGAAGGGACGCGATCTCCATGAGATCGCGCATCCCCATGAGCCCGTCCACCTCGAAGACGTCGACGTGCTCGTCGAGGCCCAGCTCGGCGGCGAGCATGCCCCGGTGGGCGGCGCTCATGCCCTTCGCCACCTCCAGGCGGACGATGGGGGCGAACTTCCGCTCGCGCAGCTCCGTCTCGATCATGGCCAGGAGATCGTCGGCCTGCTCCTCGTCCATCTCCGTGTTGGCGTTCCGGGTGACCCGGAACATCTCGGAGCTCTCGATGACCATGTCGGGGAAGAGGAGATCGAGGTTCCCCGCCATCACCTCCTCCAGGGGCACGAAGGCGTTCCGGTCGGGGAGCTTCATGAACCGGGGCGTCCAGGCGCTCACCGGGACCTTCACCCGGGCCAGGGAGGGGACGGGGTCCTTGGGGTACCGGAGGGTGACGAGGAGGTTCAGGGAGAGGTTCGAGACGAAGGGGAAGGGGTGGGCGGGATCCGTGCCCTGGGGCGTGACCAGGGGGAAGACGTTCTCGTAGTATTGCTCCCTCAGGTACCGGCGGTCCGACTCCTCCAGGTCCTCGAAGCGGAGAAGCTGGATCCCGTGCCCGGCCAGGGCGGGGAGGAGCTCCGCGAAGGCCCGCCGCTTCCGCCGGTCCAGCTCCCGGATGAGGACGTAGCTCTCGTCGATCTGCTGCTGGGGCGTGCGCCCGTCCGCGGTGAGGCGGGCGATCCCCGCGCCCACCTGCTGCTTCAGACCCCCGATCCGCTTCATCACGAACTCGTCGATGTTCGAGCTCACGATGGAGAGGAACTTCACCCGTTCGAGGAGGGGGGTGCGCTCGTCCTCCGCCTCGTGGAGCACGCGGAAGTTGAAGTTGAGCCAGGTCAGCTCGCGGTTCAGGAAGAGCGCGGGGTCTTCCAGGTCGTAGGTCCCGTCCTCGGCCGGCGCGGGCGGGGCGACGGGATCGGCCGGCGTGCGGGGGGCGGGAGAGAGGAGATCCCGTCCGTTGCCGCCCCGCGGCGCGGCCTCCGGCTCCTTCCCGGGCTCCGCCTCGACGCCGGCGGACGCGGCGGACTTCTTCACCATGTCAGTGCCCCTTCTTTCCGTTCGCCAGGGCCGCGTCCAGGCGGTCGCAGACCTCCGCCAGAACCCGGACGCGGGCGTACCGCTTGTCGTTGCCGGGCACGAGGATCCAGGGCGCGATCCGGGTGCTCGTCCGCTCCACCATGTCGTTCACCGCCGCCTCGTAGAGGTCCCACTTCTCGCGGTTCCGCCAGTCCTCATCGGTGAGCTTCCATCGCTTGTAGGGGATCTGCTCCCGGGCGCGGAACCGGGCCTCCTGCTCCTCCTTGGTGATGTGGAGCCAGAACTTCACGAGGACGATCCCGTGGTCCACGAGGTGCTTCTCGAAGGTGTTGATCTCGGCGTAGGCGCGCTTCCACTCCTCCTCCGTGGCGAAGCCCTCCACCCGCTCCACGAGAACGCGGCCGTACCAGCTCCGGTCGAAGAAGGTGACGCGCCCCGCGCGGGGAAGGTGACGCCAGAACCGCCACAGGTAATGGTGCGCGAGCTCCTCGTCGGTGGGGGCGGCGATGGGGATCACGGAGTAGTCCCGGGCGTCGAGCGCCCGGGTGATCCGCCGGATGGCCCCGCCCTTCCCCGCCGCGTCCCAGCCCTCGAAGACGAGGAGGGTGGAGACGCGGCGGGAGCGGGCCTTGCGGTGGAGGAGGTTCATGCGTCCCTGGAGCTCCTCCAGGCGGTGCCGGTACTCCTTCTTCTCGAGCCGCTTCGTCATGTCGAGCTTCGAGAGCACGGTGATCCTCGGTCCCCCGGGGCCGTTCTCCACGGAAGCCCCGAGGACGGGATCGTCCGCCTCCTCGCCGGGCGCCGCGCGGCCGCTCCGGGCCAGGTGACGGCGGAGCGCCCGGAGGAGGCCCTCGCCCACCTTCAGGCTCCGGAACCGCTGGTCCTCCCCCTCCACGATGGTCCAGGGAGCCCGGCCCGTGCTCGTCTTCATGAGGATCCGCTCCGCGGCGGCGACGAAGTCCTCGTACATGCGGTAGTGCTTCCAGTCCTTCTTCGTCACGCGCCAGCTCTGGAGCGGGTCGCTCTCCAGGGCCTTGAAGCGACGCTTCTGGGCCTTCTTCCCGAGGTGCATCCAGAACTTGAGGATGAGGGCGCCGTCGTTCGCGAGCATGCGCTCGAAGGAGAGGATCTGCTCGAGGCGCTCCTCGAACTCCGTGTCGTTGATCTTCCCGTACACGCGGTCGAGGAGGGGGCGCGAATACCAGGCGCTGAGGAAGATGCCGATCTGCCCCTTGCGGGGAAGGTCGCGCCAGTAGCGCCAGTAGGGGGGGCGCTCGCTCTCCTCGTCCGAAGGGGGGCCGTAGGCGTGGGTGGCGATCCAGCGGGGATCCAGCCACTCCTGCAGGAGGTTGGCGGTGTCCCCCTTGCCCGCCCCGTCCACGCCGGAGAAGACGAGGATCACCGGGAAGTCCGCCTTCATGAGGTCGGCCTGGGCGGAGAGGAGCTGCTCGCGAAGCACGGGCTCCCGCTCCCGGTACTCCTCCTTGGAAACCTTCTGCCCCAGCTCCGCGGTGCGAAACATCGGCACCCTCCCGTTCGCAGCCCCCCGGCGCCCCGCCTTGCAGGCTACCGGCGGAACCCGTTCCGCACAAGGGACTTGCCGGTTCCTCATCGGCCGCCCGGCGTCCCGTCCCAAGGGGAACCGCGTTCTGGTAGCATGGGCGCTTCCGGGAAAAGGAGGTGCCGGTGGCGCAGGAGCTCCTGATTCTCCGTCACGCCAAGTCGGCCTGGGACACGGACGCGCCCAGCGACTTCGAACGCCCCCTCGCGGGAAGGGGGAAGCGGGACTGTCCCCGGGTGGGGCGCCGTCTGGCGGAAGCGGGGCTCCTGCCCGACCTCGTCCTCTGCTCCCCCGCGCGCCGCGCCCGCCAGACCGCCCGGCGGGTGCTCAAGGCCGCCGGGGCCGACCGGGAGGCCATCCGGTACGAGGAGCGGCTCTACGGGGCGGGCCCGGACACCGTGCTGGAGATCCTCGCCGAACGCGGGGGCGGATACTCCCGGATCCTGGTGGTGGGTCACAACCCGGGCCTGGCCGACCTCGTCCGCCGGCTGGGGGGAGCGGCGGCGCCCGTTGCCCCCGGCGGCAAGCTCCTGCCCACCGCGGCCCTGGCCCGGTTCTCCTGGGAAGGACCGTGGGGGGATCCGGACCGTTCCCGGATCCGCCTGCTCGAGATCGTCCGGCCGCGCGATCTCGGGGACGCGTGACGGCATGGCCGGGACCCGGCCGCTCGCCGCGCTGCGGGAGGCGGTGAGGCGCACGGACGCCGCCGCCTTCGTGGTGCCCTCCCGGATCCTCAGGCGGGTGATCGGCCACCACCGGGAGATGAGCGGTTTCGCCGCCTACGCGCTTCCCCACACGAGCTACGCGGTGCCCTCCCGGATCCTCCTCGAGGTGGTGACGAGGGGGGAGCTCGCCCTCGAGCGGGAGGCGGAACTGCCGGGGATCGTGGTGCTCGTGGCCGAACCGGACCCCGCCCGCGTCCTCTCCGAGGCGGAGACGCTCCGGGTGCTGTGGCGGCGACTGTTCCGCGGTCGGGTGTCCGCGGCCCTGGAGGAACGCGTGGCCCTGGGGCACCTCTCCCGCCCCGCGGTGCTCCGTCGCATCGACCTCCTGGGGCAGGCGTTCTTCGACGAGGTGAGAGCGGTGCTCCGCCACGAGGACCTCCTCCTTCCGCCGGGGAACGACCGCAGTGTGTACCTGGAATTCGCCGCCCACTACCTGGAGCTGCGGTACTTCGAGCCCCGCCTCCTCGAGATCTTCTATCCGGGGGCGGGGGACGGGGAGGCGGTGGAGCGCGTGCTCGCCCGGGACGTGGACGGAGCCGCCCTCCTGGCCGCCACGCGCCTGCCCGGGGCCGCCGGGCCCCGGGGCCGGGAGCCGGGCTGGACCGCCGATCCGAGCTCGCTCCGGGCGGCGCCCACCCTCTCCCCGGACGGCCGGAGGCGGCTCGCCCGGGCCGCCGTGCGCGCGAGCCGCTCGGGGAACCTGGTGCGGGCGGCCCTCCGGCTGCGGAGGGTGGCGGAGGGGGGGCGCCCCGAAGACGCGGGCCCCTGGCGTCGCCGGGCGGCCCGGGAGATGGGCAAGCTCGCGGGACGGTTCGCGCGGGTCCTGCCGCTGCCGCGGGGCCGGGAGGAGAGGCTGCGGGAGGGCCTGGCGGCCCTCCTGCCCCGGGCGGTCACCGCCCGGTGGTCGAGGGCGGCCCGCGTCCTCTACGACCTCCAGAAGGCGTGCGTGGACGCGGAGCGGGGCACCTACACCATCGACCTGGTGGAGTGGGCGCTGACGCTGGGGCGCCGCCCGATCCGGCGCGAGCTGCCCCTCGTGGCGGAGACCCTCGTCCTCCGCCACCTCCGGCGGGCGCGCCGGCGCCTGCTGCGCGTGCGGGCGCCGGAGGCGCTGCGGGAGGACCTGGCGGGGGTGATCGAGGAGACGATCGCGGAGATGGAGGCGCGGCTCCGGTCCGCACTCGGGCCCGTGGTGGACCGGCTTCTCGACGAGGTGGGCCACCGTCCCCGGAACCTGCCGGAGCGGGTGTCCCGCGACCAGCTCCGGGAGGAGGTGCTCGACCAGATCGTGGAGCGGGGGCACCTGGGGCTCGGGGACCTGCGGGACGCCTTCTCGCGGTGCCGGCTGAAGCTGCCGGAGGTGGCGGGCCCCGCGGACCTCCTGCACCGGGACCGGCTGCTCCGGGCGGACCGGAGCTTCGCCGCCGCGTTGGACGGGGTGTACCGGCGCGGCGAGTTCTACCTCCGCGCCCTCCAGCGGCTGTCCGCCGCCGCCCTGGGGAGCTGGCCGGGACGGGTCCTGGTGCTCTACGCCATCCTGCCCCTGGGCGGCGCGTTCGTGACCCTGGAGGGGCTCTCGCACCTGGCGGCCGCCCTGTTCCGGGCCGCCGGCGGCGGGACGATCCACCTGCTCCGGCCGGAAAGCCTGGCGGGGACGACCCTCTTCCTCTTCCTCCTCCTGCACTCCGCGCGGTTCCGGGCGGGCACGGCGCGGTTCTTCCGCGACCTGTGGCGGGCGGTCCGGGCCGCCCTCGCCTGGCCCGGGCGGCTCTTGCGGATGCCGCTGGTGCGGGAGATCCTGGGCAGCCATCCGATCCTGCTCTTCTTCCGGATCGTCCTGAAGCCCGCCCTCTACACGGCCGTGCTCCTGGAGGGCGAGCGGCTCTTCGGGGGTCCCGGGCCTCGGTCGCTCCTGCGCGTGGCCGTGGTCTTCCTCGGCGTGGACCTGGTGGTGAACACGCGCTTCGGGCGCCTCGCCGAGGAGCTGTCGGGCGACTGGCTCGCCCGCAACTGGAAGTTCCTGCGCGTGCACCTCGTGGCGGGCCTGGTCCGCCTCGTCCTCCGGTTCTTCCGCATGCTCCTCGACGCCTTCGACGGCCTGATCTACACGGTCGACGAGTGGCTCTGCTTCCGGGCGGGGGACACGCGGAGCCGGGTGCTCTTCAAGGCCCTGCTCGGCCCGCCCTGGTTCGTGGTGGGGTACGTGCTCCGCTTCTACGTGAACCTCCTCGTGGAGCCGCAGGTCAACCCCGTGAAGCACTTCCCGGTGGTGACCGTCTCCCACAAGATCATCCTCCCCCTCCTGCCCACGATCACGCGGGCGCTGGGGGCGCCGCTGGCCCCGTTCGTGGGACCGGCGGTGGCCTACACCTTCGCCACCACCACGGTCTTCCTCCTGCCGGGGGTGTTCGGTTTCCTGGTCTGGGAGCTCAAGGAGAACTGGAAGCTCTACGAGCTGAACCGCCCCCGGACGCTCCGGCCCTCCCCGGTGGGACATCACGGGGAGACGGTGCCGCGCCTCCTGCGGCCGGGGCTCCCTTCCGGCACCGTGCCCCAGCGCTACGCACGGCTGCGCCGGGCCCTTTCCGCGCCCGACCCGGAGACCCGGGCACGCCGCGCGCGGCG
>JAOZQC010000172.1:0-226 GCA_029932425.1 Planctomycetota bacterium
ACTGAAGTTCTGAGGTGAACGATGAGAACCCTGCGAGTCATCGGCCCCGCCCTCTTCCTGGGCCTCCTCCTCACCTCCTGCGGGAAGGAGGAGAGGGGCGCGAACGCCCCGCCCGTCCTCCGCGTGGGCCACGTGGGCCACGATCACCACATCGCCCTCTTCGTGGCGGCCCTCGACCCGGACCCCTTCCGGGAGAGGTGCGGCGTGTGGCTCTCCGAGAAGAAGT
>JAOZQC010000172.1:236-3708 GCA_029932425.1 Planctomycetota bacterium
AGGGACGGAAAGGTCCTGGCCGAGCTCCACCTCTCCAAGGTGGGCGGAGGGTCGAAGATGCCCGCGGCCATGGAGCGCGGCGACCTCGACGTGGGCTTCGGGGGGATCGCCGCGGAGGTCTTCTTCATCGACAAGGGGGACGAGTTCCGGGTCATCTCTCCCCTCAACGTGGACGGCGACATGCTCCTCGTCCGACCCGACTTCCCGGCCGAGGACTGGGCGACCTTCGTGAAGACGGTGCGGGAGTCCCCGAAACCGGTGCGCATCGGTTACAAGGCCCCGGTGGCGGTGGCCCGCCTGGTCTTCCAGGGCGCGCTCGAGGCCGAGAAGATCCCCTACGGCGAGGCCGGCCGGGCGGGAGGCGTGGAGCTCGTGAACCTGAGGGGAGGGGGCAACACCGTGCCGAGCCTGGAGAAGGGGATCGTGGACGGCGCCGTGATCAACGAGCCCTTCGGGAGCCTGGCGGTGCAGAAGAAGGTGGGGAAGATCGTTTCCCTGCTGGCGGATCTCCCGCCGGAGGGCCGGTGGAGAGCGCATCCGTGTTGCTGCATCTGCGCCACCACGGATGCCATCCGTGACCACCGGTCCGTGCTCACCGCGTTCCTCCGGCTCATGCACAGCGCCACGGAGTACATCCTCTCCCACCCGGACCGGGCCGCCGAGCTGGCCGCCCGGTGGACGAAGATGGAGCTCGCCGTCGAGCGGCGAAGCGTGCCTCACATCGCCTACCTGGCGGAGTTCTCCGACGCCTACCGCAAGGGTCTGCGCACCTGGTTCGCCATGATGAAGGAACTGGGGCAGTTTCACGGGCGCCTGAAGGATCTCGACGCCGAGCAGGCCTTCGCGCTCACCCACGACACGAGCCTGCTCGAGGAGGCGATCCGGCAACGTTGAGCGGGAGCGGCACCACCCGGACCTCGACCGTGAGAGGGGTGGCGAGGAAGTTCGTCCTCGGCGCCTTGCCGCCCCTCCTCGTCCTCCTGGCCTGGGTCCACTTCGGATCGAGGTCGGCGGTCATTCCCTCCATCCCCGAGGTGGCGCGCGTGCTCGCGCATCCCTTCGCCGAGCCGGACCTCGACAGCCTCTCCCTCGGGACGAGCACGCTGGTGAGCCTCCTCCGGGTCCTCATCGGGTTCGGCCTGGCCGCCGCCACCGCGGTTCCCCTGGGGATCCTGGTGGGTCGGGTCCGGATCGTGCGGGAGATCTTCTCGCCCATCGTGGAGATGGCCCGCCCGATCTGTCCCGTGGCCTGGCTTCCCCTCCTCATCGTCATCTTCGGGCGGATGTCCGTGGGCACGCTCCTCCACGGGGAGGCTTCGTGGCGCCACGAGCTCACGAGCCAGCTCGGCGTGGCCATGATCGTGGTGATCTGGTGGGGCGCGTTCTTCCCGATCTTCGTGAACACGGTGCACGGCGTCACCCACGTGAAGACCCTGTACCAGGAGGTGGCGAAGACCTGCGGGGCCTCCCGCGGCCTCATCCTCCTCCACGTGGTCCTGCCCGCCGCCCTCCCCTCCATCGTGGCGGGCCTGCGCATCGGAATGGGGACGGGATGGATGGTGATCGTGGCCGCGGAGTTCTTTCCCGGAACAAGGTCCGGGCTCGCCTACATGATCACCACCGCGGACGAGGTGGGTCGGCACGAGTACGTCTTCGCCTGCATCCTCGTGATCGGGTTGCTCGGGGTCCTGCTCAACGCGGTCCTGGGGCGCCTGGAGGACCGGGTGGGCCGGTGGCAGGCGAGGGAACGATGAGCGGGGGAGGCCGGATGACGGAAGCGGCGATCGAGATCCGCGGTCTCTCGAAGACGTTCGTCAACGAGGCGGGCGAGGAGGTGTCCGTGCTCCGCGGTCTCGACCTCACCGTGGCCCCCGGCGAGTTCCTCTGCGTCCTCGGGCCCACCGGCGGCGGCAAGACGACCCTGCTCCGCCTGCTCACCGGCCTGACCCCCGCCACCTCCGGCCACCTCCGCGTGGGAGGATCGGCGCCCGGCCGCGGAGATCCCGTGGGCATGGTCTTCCAGCAGAACTCCCTCTTCCCCTGGCGGCGGGTCCTCGCCAACGTGACCTTCCCCCTCACGATCCGGGGGATCCCGCGGCGCGAGGCGAAGGCCCGGGCGAGGGAGATGCTCGGCCTCGTACGGCTGGGGGGGGCGGAGAACGCCTGGCCCTACGAGCTCTCCGGGGGCATGCAGCAGCGGGCGGCGATCGCGCGGGCCCTGGCCGCGGGTGGCGAGATCCTCCTCCTCGACGAGCCCTTCGGCGCGCTCGACGAGGAGACCCGCCGGGCGCTGCAGGAGGTGCTGCTCCGCATCCACGAGAGACGGAGGATGACGGTGGTCTTCGTCACCCACAACATCGAGGAGGCGCTCCTCCTCGGCAACCGGATCGTGGTGCTCGGGGGCGGCCGGATCGTGGCCGAGGAGCGCGTCCGGCTCCCCCGGCCCCGGGACCGGCTCTCCCCCGAGTTCACGGAAGCCCTGATCCGCCTCCGGCGGGTCATCGGGCTCGCCCCGCGATGAGCCCGGGGCCCGGGGGCCGCTCGTTCCGCCCGGGACGGTCCCTCCTCCCCGGAATCGCAGGGCCCCCGGAGTCCCGCCCGCAAGGAGGATCGAGGCCCCCCGTCCCGGGCGACGCCCCGGATCCGCCGCGGACCCTCGCGGAGGCTACTCGATCCGGAAGCCCACCTTCACCGTGACCTGGAACTCGGCCACGGCGCCGTCCCGGATCCGGCCCCGGATCTCCGCCACCTCGAACCAGCCCATGTTCTTCACGGTCTCCCCCGCCCGGGAGACCGCGTTCCGGATGGCGTCACCGAGGGTCGTGTCCGAGGTTCCCACCACCTCGATCTTCTTGTAGACGCTGCTCATGCCTGGCTCTCCTCCGCCGTCGGTTTCGAGGGGGCCAGGACACCCGCCCGGCGCAGGGATTCCCGGTGGAGCGCCACCACCACCAGCGCGTGGTCGATGATCCCCTCCGCCACCAGGCGCCCGGCCTCGGAGAACGGCCGGAGCACCAGGCGGCATCGCTCGTTGCGGTCGAAGGAGGGCCGCCCCGCGGGCTCGGCCCCCCGGGCCAGGAACGTGTGGCAGCGGTTCGTCTGGATCGCCGGGTTCGGCTCCACCCACCCCAGGCCGTACCACTCCCGCGCGGTGTAGCCCGTCTCCTCGCGGAGCTCCCGCACCGCGGCCCGGTACGGGGATTCCCCGGGGTCCACCATCCCCCCCGGGATCTCGAGGGTGACCTTCTCCACCCCGTGCCGCCACTGCTCCACGAGGACCCGCTCGTCCTCTCCGGTGAGGGCCACCACGTTCACCCAGTCGGGGGAGCGGATCACGAAGAAGTCGTCCGCGCGCCCGTCCCCCCGCCGCATGCGGCGGCGCTCCACCGCGAACACCCGGCAGTCCGCGAGCCTCTCCGACTCCTCCACCGTCCAGCGATCGATCTCGGTCTCGTCCCGGTCCATGATCGCC
>JAOZQC010000172.1:3718-6973 GCA_029932425.1 Planctomycetota bacterium
ACGGCCCTATAGCCCGCAAATCTGGGGTACGGCCCTATAGCCCGCAAATCCAGGGTCAGGCCCCTCCTTCCCTCGCGCGGTACCGCCCCCGGAGCGTGCATTCCCGTGGACAGGGCGGGGCGATGCCGGTATCCCTGGGACCGAAGGAGGAGACATGCCCCCGAGAAGACCCCGCCGGACCGCCACCGGGGAAGCGATGGAGCGGCGCCTGGTGAGCCGCGATCTGGGCCGGGCCTGGCGGGCCATCCGCTCCGTCCGCTCGTTCCTCGTCGTGCTCGCGGTGGTGAATGCGGTCTACGCGTTCATCTACCTGGTCAACGCGAGCGACGCCCGCGGCTCGGCAAGGACTCTCCTCGAAGTGATGGGTGGAGTCTCCGCCGTCTTCACCGTCCTCTTCGGCCTCGGGGCCTGGCTCATCGCGAGGCGGCCCTACCCCTGGACGCTGGCGGTGGCTCTCCTCCAGAGCCTCACCGCGGTTCTCACCGTGGTGAGCCCCACGGCCCTCCTGAGCAAGGGCCTGGCCGTGTTCCTCGCCCTGTGCTGCTGGGCGGCGGTGGCGGTGATCGCGCCCGCGGGACGGCTCATGAGGAAGTACCCGGAGCTCCGGATCGCGAGGAAGCTCCGCGGGGAGAAGCGGGCCGGGGGCGGCGACTCCCGCCGCCGGACCCCCCGTCGGACCCCCCGCCGGCGGTGAGCGATCGCCTCCCTTCCCGGGGCGCGAGGAGGCGGTGCTCCCGGCCGCCGGACGGAGAGAGGGTGCGGAGCGGGAGCGCTTCGCCCTCCGGGAAGCGGGAACGCCGGGCCGGGAGACGGGGCGGGAGCGGAAGCGGGAAGGTTGCAGAACGCGCCCGCCTCCGTCTGCAAGCCGCTCCCGCCTCCGCGCGACCTCCCCGGAAGGCGGCCGGGGGTCCTACTTCGAGGCCTGCCAGCGGTGGTACCAGACGTTCAGGAGGGGCACGAACTCCGCGGTGGACTTCCTGTTGCCCGTGGAGTTCGGGTGGCTGTCGCCTCCCTGGCCGTAGGCGGCGTAGTCGTTCCCGTGGGAGGTGTCGTGCTGGATCGCCCCGTCGTACACCCGGTGGTGGTTGTTCTCGTCGGTGAGCACGTTGAAGAAGTCGAAGACGTAGACATTGCGGTTCTCCCAGTCCCCTTCCGCGGGGGAGAGCCAGTCATGCACGAGCCAGTCGTTCAGGGCGCGCGCGTTGGCCGCCCGGGTGGCGTCGGTGCTGCCGCTCACCAGGGGGGGAGCCGTGACCACCACGAACATCTTGTCGGTCCTCGTCTTCATGTACTTCAGGAGCTCGCGGTAGACCGCCTTGCAGTTGGAGAGAGTGTGGGCCGAGGAGCCCGAGGACTGCCCGAAAAGCTGAGAGGGCGTCGTCCCGTTGTCGCTGCGGACGTTGCTGTTCGGGAAGCACGACTTGAACATGATGATCTCGTTCTCGCCTCCCGGATCGGTGATGGGGGTGTAGAGCCCGCTCGTGGCCGCGTTCGTGGTGTAGAGGGCGCCCAGGATGTTGTCGCGCCGGGCGACTGCGTTGCCCTGGACCGTGGTGTCCGCGAACCACGTGTACCAGTGGCCGATGTCCGTGCTGCTCCCGATGTCCGTGTTCTCCGGTGCGTCCCACCCGTAGTTGGTGTCCCGGACGTAGTAGTGGTTCTTTCCCAGCTCGTCGCCGAGGCCCCCGTTCGAGGCGGAGAGCCAGTTGCTCCCGCAGGAGTGATGGACGAAGACCAGGCGCACCGTGCCCGAGGGGGGGCTCGTGTCGAGGGAGGGCGCGGTGGAGACCGCCGTGAAGTCCACGGCGGAGACGTCCGCGCCGGAGACGACCACCTCCCGGGAAGGGGGCTCGAACCGGAACCCCGAACGGGAGGGAGTGATCGTGTACGTCCCGTCGAGGACGCCCGTGAAGAGGTAGCCGCCCCCCGCCACGGAGGTGGTGACCCGGGCGTCGTCCCCGGAGAGGGTCAGCGTCACCCCCGCGGAAGCGTCCCCGGACACCGTCCCGGACACGGAGTGCGTCTCCAGGAACCTGTAGAGGAAGGCCCCGGCCAGGGTACCGAACTGGCCGTCGGGGTTCACCACGGTGACGTCCACCGTCCCCGTCCCCTCCGGCACCCGGGCCCGCACCTCGGCGGCGGAGACGAAGACCGTGGCCGGGGCGGCCTCCCCGCCGAAGAACGCCCGGGCTCCCTCCCGGAAGTTCTCCCCCCGGATCGAGATCCAGGCGCCGGCGGCGCCGCCCGGGGGATCGAGAGAGTCGACCGAGGGTTCGAGGGGATCGAGCACGAGCTTTCGGCGGCCGCCCGCGGCGCGGGGGTGCCGGAGCTTCATCACCACGGAGAGGACCGCGTCCTCCCCGCCGTTCTCCACGCGGAAACCGTAGTCGCCGAATCCCCGGGAGGCGTAGAGCACGGCCTTCGCCCGTCCCTTCCCCACGGTGAAGGCCTCCACGCCGCCCGCGATCTCCGCGCCGCCCGGTCCGAACACGGACGTCACCGCGAAGCCCCTTCCCTTCTTCGCCTTCACCGTCACCGAGATCCGCGTGTCCTCCCGGGCCCCGCAGGAGAAGTCGTGCGCCTCCCCCGCGGCCAGGGGGAGGCCTTTCACCGAGACGCGGCGCGGGGGCTTCACCTTGAGCTTCAGCACGTACTCCCCGGTGGCGCCGGAGTCCCCGGAGACGAGAAGCGTCCAGTACCCGGTGCTCTCGAGGGCGAGCTTCTTCAGGGTGAGCTTTCCCCTCCGGGACGCGAGCCGCGGGGAGAGATCCACCTCGTTCCCCGCGGGGTCGCGGAGGGACAGGGCGGGGAGCAACGCGCTCCCCCGGGCGGGGGCCACGCTCACCGCGAGGCGGGATCCGGCGAAGGCCTCGAAGACGTAGGCGTCGGAGTCGCCGGCGGGGGAGATCGCGGTGGTGACGGAATCCCCGGATCCGAGCGGGACCCCGAAGGGGGCGGCCGCGGCAGGGGGGGGCCCGAGACAGAGGGCGGGGAGGAGCGCGGCCAGCGCGGGGACGAGGTATCGACGAGAGACGTGTGGCACGGGTCACCTCCGGAGTCTCGGGAGAGACGGCCAGGATAGGGCGAGCCCTCTGCGAAGGGAAGCGGGGACCGACGGGGGATCGGCCCCGAGGCTGGCGCGGACGCCGCCCCGGGGGGATAATCGAACCGGACCCTCGTGCCGCCGACCTGCCGTATCTTCGCGCGGCCCGCGGATCGTGCGAGAGCGGGCGCCGGAGGCGCCCGCCGCCGGGC